>JAAYHT010000135.1 GCA_012735285.1 Clostridiales bacterium
ACAATGTTGAGAACTGACGGCACAGAAGCCGGAAGCATTGAATTAAAAGACGAAATCTTTGGAATAGAAGTAAACGAATATGCTGTTCACGCTGTTATTAAGAATCATTTAGCGAATAGAAGACAAGGCACTCAGTCAGCTAAAACTAGAAGCGAAGTAAGAGGCGGAGGTAGAAAACCTTATAGGCAGAAGGGTACAGGTAGAGCTAGACAGGGTAGTACCGTTTCTCCGAGCTTCATAGGCGGAGGAGTTGTATTTGCTCCAAAACCCAGAAGCTATAGATACACGCTTCCTAAGAAAGTAAGAAGATTAGCTTTAAAGTCAGCGCTGTCTTCCAAAGTGAAATCAAACGATATCATAGTCTTGGAATCACTAAAAATGGAGCAACCAAAGACTAAGGAAATGATAAAAATACATGAGAATATCAAAGCAGCAAAGAAGGCTTTGATAGTAACGGATCTTAAAGATGAAAACGTTATTAAGTCTTCATCTAATATCCCAGGAGTTAAAACTACAATGGTAGGCGAATTGAATGTGTATGATATTGTGAATCATACAAGCCTAATAGTGACAAAGGATGCGGTTAGCAGAATCGAGGAGGTGTATTCGTAATGAAAACCCCTTATGATATCATTTTAAAACCTGTTATAACTGAGAGAAGTATGGACGATGCAGCCATGAAGAAATACACTTTTAAGGTTGCACCGGATGCAAATAAAACTCAGATTAAAGAAGCAGTTGAAGAAATATTTGGTGTTGACGTTGAGAAAGTAAACGTTATAAACGTTAAAGGCAAATTAAAGAGAATGGGAAGATATGTAGGTAGAACAGCGAAGAGTAAGAAAGCTATCGTCACCCTTACAGAAAGCAGTAAGGAAATCGAATTCTTCGAAGGCCTATAAGGAGGTAGATTAGTATGGCAATCAAGAAATATAATCCGACGAGCCCTGGTTTAAGAGGGATGACGGTTTCTGCATTTGAAGAGATTACTAAAAAGACCCCTGAAAAATCCCTTACAGTAACCCTTAAGAAGCATGCAGGAAGAAATTCAAAGGGCAGGATTACAGTAAGACACAGGGGCGGCGGATACAGACCGAAATATAGAATAATAGATTTTAAGAGAGATAAGGATAATATTCCAGGTAGAGTAGCGGCTATCGAATACGATCCAAATAGAAGCGCAAATATCGCACTGATATTTTACGCAGATGGAGAAAAGAGATATATTATAGCGCCGGACAAACTTAAGGTGGGCGATACAATTCTATCAGGCGAAAATGTAGACATTAAGGTTGGAAATTGTCTGCCACTTAAGAATATACCAGCAGGTACAATCGTGCACTGTATTGAGCTTAAGGCAGGTAAGGGTGCACAGATGGTTCGTGCAGCTGGTAACGGAGCTCAGCTAATGGCTAAGGAAGGGGATTATGCAACTTTAAGATTGCCTTCCGGAGAGATAAGAAAAGTTAGAGTTGAATGCAGAGCAACAATTGGAGAAGTAGGCAATAAGGACCATGAGAACATTAACATAGGTAAAGCAGGCAGAAAAAGACATATGGGATACAGACCTGCTGTAAGAGGATCTGCAATGAATCCTAACGACCATCCTCATGGTGGTGGAGAAGGTAAAGCAGGTATTGGTCGTCCAAGCCCGTTGACTCCATGGGGTAAGCCTACATTAGGTTACAAGACTAGAAAGAAGAACAAAGAATCTGATCGATATATAGTAAAGAGGCGCAATGCTTAATAAGCGGAAAGGAGCATAAGTGAATGGGTAGATCGGTTAAGAAAGGACCATTTGTAGATAAAAAGCTTTTGGCGGCTATCGACGCTATGAACGAAGCGAATGAAAAGAAAGTTATAAAAACGTGGTCTAGAGCATCCACTATCTTTCCGCAGATGGTGGGGCATACGATAGCAGTACATGACGGAAGGAAGCATGTTCCGGTATATATAACTGAAGATATGGTAGGACACAAACTCGGAGAGTTTGCACCTACAAGAACCTATAGAGGACACGCAGCAGATAAATCCTCAAAAGTTAGAAAATAGTGTAAGGAGGATCTAACAATATGGAAGCTAAAGCAGTTGCAAAATATGTAAGGATGTCTCCGATTAAGCTGAAACCAGTAACAGATCTGGTAAGAGGAAAAGATTTACAAGAGGCTCTAACAATATTGAAGTTCACCCCGGGTAAAGGTGCCGAGCTGGTGGAAAAGGTAGTTAAATCAGCAGCAGCAAATGCAGAGAATAATCATGACATGAATGTTGACAATCTTTATATTGCTGAAATTTATGCCCATCAAGGGCCTACCATGAAAAGATGGAGAGCCGGTGCGCAAGGACGTGCATCAATTATCCTCAAAAGAAGCAGCCACATCGGTGTTACCCTCAGAGAAAGAGTTTAGGAGGTTTATTAATGGGTCAAAAAGTAAGTCCACATGGATTGAGAGTAGGCGTCATTAAAGATTGGAACTCAAAATGGTTTGCGGATAAGAAAAATTTTGCTGATTATCTCATTGAAGATAAGAAGATAAGAGATTTTATAAAGAAAAAACTATATTTAGCAGGAGTTTCTAAAGTTTTAATAGAAAGAGCGGCAGATAATCAAGTAAAGATTACTGTTTTAACTGCTAAACCCGGTATGGTCATCGGAAGATCAGGAACCGGTATAGATGAACTGAAGTCAGATTTAGAAAAATTAACTGCAAAGACTGTAGTTATTAATATTGTAGAAGTAAAGAAGATAGAATTAGACGCTCAGCTGACTGCAGAAAGTATCGCTCAGGCAATAGAAAAGAGAGTATCTTATAGAAGAGCGATGAAACAGGCTATCGGAAGAACAATGAAAGCAGGCGCAAATGGAATCAAAGTTATTGTTTCAGGTAGACTTGGTGGCGCTGAAATAGCCAGAAGTGAAAAATATAGTGAAGGAAATGTTCCTCTTCATACCCTTAGAGCTGATATCCACTATGGATTTGCTGAAGCGGACACACAGTACGGCAAAATCGGTGTAAAGGTTTGGATTAATCACGGTGAAATTCTATCAAAGGATTTACAAAGTCCGCTTCCACCTGAAGGAAAAGGTGACGATAGACGTAGAAAAGGCGATAGGCGTAGAAGAGATGGTTCAAGAGCTGATAGACGCTCCAGATCAGATGACAAGCCTGAAGTTGCAAAGGCGGTAAATCCAAGAAGGCGTAAGAAACCAGCTACACAGGAATCTGAGAAGGCTCCCCAGGTAGAGTCATCCGCTGAAGAGACAACAGCTGTAGAGAATGAGGAATAATAACTTAATTCCATAGACATTTAGCCTGAATATAGAAACGGATAGAGTATGAAAGGAGGAACAAGCGATGTTAATGCCAAAGCGTGTAAAACGTCGTCGTGTCCATAGAGGAAGAATGAAAGGTATTTCGACCAAGGGGAACACGATCACATATGGTACTTATGGATTGGTTGCCCAAGAATGTGGTTGGATTACTTCAAATCAGATAGAAGCTGCCAGAATTGCAATGACTAGATCGATAAGAAGAGGCGGTAAAGTATTTATTAAAATATTTCCCCACAAGCCTGTAACAAAGAAACCCGCAGAAGTTCGTATGGGATCAGGTAAAGGTGCTCCCGAATATTGGGTAGCTGTGGTTAAACCGGGAAGAGTCATGTTTGAGATTGAAGGTGTATCTGAAGAAAAGGCAAGAGAAGCTATGAGACTTGCATCTCACAAACTCCCCGTTAAATGCAAGTTTGCCATCAAAGGTCAGGAGTTAGCAGAGGGTGGTGAAGCGTAATGAAATTAGATAAATATAGAGAAATGAGCGAGGTTGAACTTAACGCTGAGGTTAAGAAACTTAAGAATGAATTGTTCAATCTACGTTTTCAACATGTAACAGGACAATTAGAAAACCCTATGAAAATGCGCGATGTAAAGAAAAACATTGCTAGAGTTAAAACAATTTTGAGAGAAAAAGAACTCAAGTGGACCGAAGGTTAGGAAAGGAGGCTGCGATTATGGAGGGCAGAAACAGAAGAAAGACCAAGGTCGGTCAGGTTGTAAGCGACAAGATGGATAAGACGATTGTCGTGGCTGTGGAAGACTTTGTAAGACACCCCCTTTATGGAAAGTCAGTTAAAAGAACAAAGAAATTCAAAGCCCATGATGAAAATAATGAATGTAAAATTGGCGATAAAGTAAGAATTATGGAAACTAGACCTCTATCTAAAGACAAAAGATGGAGATTGGTTCAAATAATAGAAAAGGCTAAGTAGGAAGGAGGCACCGATCATGATACAAAAAGAAACTAGATTAAAGGTTGCTGACAATTCCGGCGCAAAAGAACTGTTATGTATAAGTATCCTCGGTGGAACCGGGCGTAAATATGCAAACATAGGAGATATTGTTGTATGTGCTGTTAAAGAAGCAACGCCGGGCGGTGTCGTAAAGAAAGGCGATGTTGTCAGGGCTGTGATAGTAAGATCAAAACATGGCGCAAGACGTGTAGACGGAAGTTATGTTAAGTTTGATCAGAACGCAGCAGTTATTATAAAAGAAGATAAAAATCCTGTAGGAACCCGTATTTTCGGGCCAGTTGCCAGAGAGTTAAGAGATAAAAGCTTTATGAAGATTATTTCCCTGGCACCGGAAGTACTGTAGGAGGTGTAGAGGATGAAGATCAAGAAAGATGATACGGTGGTTGTAATTACCGGTAAAGATAAAGGAAAAAAAGGTAAAGTTCTGAAGGCGCTTCCAAAGACACAAAGAGTTATTGTCGAAGGAGTAAATATTCAGACTAAGCATCAAAGACAAACTAGAAAGGCAGCGGCAGAAATTAAACATCAGGAAGGGCCAATTCACGTTTCAAATGTAATGATTTGGGATCC
>JAAYHT010000136.1 GCA_012735285.1 Clostridiales bacterium
AAATGAGGAGGATTGAGTGTAAAATAGATCGAGAAGAAAATTAGTATCATCAAAATTGTTAATGAAATAATTAGGCATTTCAAACCTATCCTTGCATGAATATAGATATGCAGTGCAAGGTATTGTGCAATGATAACTCCGATTACAAGGGAAGATATATCGAGGAAGAGGGAGTGGATTCCGAAAGCTCCCGTGTATGTGTAGTAGAATGCCGTTATGAAAAGGGGGCAGAAAAGCATTGCAACAGTTGTAGCTGTAAACCAGTTTGTAGCTGAGATTCTTTGATCATGAATAATATATCCTGTTACCCACCAGATCAGCATGGGCCATAATGATAGCTTCAGATGTTCAAAAATGCTTTCATTAACAGCAGCAAACAATCCCACAATTGCAGAATTGCCTGATAATGCGTATGCATAATGCATTATGCAGGCTATGATGATTATTACTGGTATTCCTTTGAGTATCCAGCGGTGGGTTATAGTCATACAAAGCCCTCCCTTACCCCCCCTATTCTATATTATTATAACCAACCACCAATGATATGTGTAAATTATGTTATAATATATTTAATTCTATGAGAGCGAGGTTTGTAGAAATGAAAGTACAATTTATTTGCCATCCCAGATGCAGTACCTGTGATAAGGCGAGGAAGTGGCTTGAAGAAAAGGGCATAAGCTATGAGGAACGTGACATAAGAAATCCAAATCGTACTGAGGGAGAATTAAGGAAATGGGTAGAGCAGAGCCAGCTTCCTTTAAAGAGGTTCTTCAATACCAGCGGTGCTATCTACAAGGGTTTGGGACTTGCTAAGAAGTTACCGGATATGGATGAGGATGAGCAATTTGAACTATTGGCAAGCGATGGGATGATTGTGAAAAGGCCTATCCTAGTGGCAGGTGATAAGGTATTGGTGGGCTTCAAAGAGTCGGAGTGGGAAGAACTATTAACCTAAATTTTTGGAGGTGATAGCTTGGAACTTATAATTACATTAGGTGATATCACAAAGGTAAAGGCTGATGCCATAGTGAATGCGGCCAATAAAACCCTTCTAGGGGGTGGTGGAGTAGATGGTGCTATTCACCGGGCTGCGGGGCCTGAGCTTTTAGAAGAATGCAAGACCCTGGGAGGGTGTGAAACAGGGGAGGCTAAGATTACCAAGGGCTACAAACTTCCTGCAAAATATGTTATTCATACTGTAGGCCCTATTTGGCATGGTGGGAATAACAATGAAGAAGAATTGCTTGCCAACTGCTATAGAAACAGCTTGAAATTGGCAGAGGAATACAAGTGTGAACATGTTGCCTTCCCATCTATTAGCACAGGGGCATATCGCTTCCCTGTAGAAAAGGCTGCACCCATTGCAATTAATACTATTATTGACTACTGCAAGAATTCAGATGTTATAAAAAAAGTTGAAATGGTTTGTTTCAGCGAAGATATCAAAAAAGCTTATGAAAAGGCCATGGGTGAAAGACAATGATGGCAAATAAACAGGTTGTAACATGTCAAGAGATGAAGGAAATTGAAAGAAGGGCTGCAGAAGGCGGGCTCTCATATTATCAGATGATGGAAAACGCAGGCACAGCAGCAGCTTCTTTCATAACTGAATCTCAGCAGGTAGATGGTAAGAAGGTGCTTATCTTCTGTGGGAAAGGCAACAACGGTGGAGACGGTTTTGTTGTAGCCCGAAAGCTGTCTTTAGAAGGTGCCTTAGTAACCGTTGTCTTGGTTGACGGTGAACCTAAGACAGAGGATGCAATAAAGAACTGGAAGATCTGTCTTGATATGAAAATACCTATTATTGTGGATGTGGCTGACTACAAGGAAGAGCCTGATATAATTGTAGATGCGATTTATGGTACTGGTTTTAGGGGCGAATTGAAAGACAGCGTAAAAAGGTGTACTAAATATATAAATGAATCTAAGGCAAAAGTATATGCTTTAGATATAGCTACAGGGCTGAACGGTGATACTGGTGAGGCTGATGAAGATGCTGTTGTAGCAGGTTACACAATTGCATTTCATAGCTTTAAACCTGTTCACCTAATAGAAGATGCTCAAAAGTATTGTGGAGAAAATGTTAGTGTAGACATAGGAATAAAAGATGAATAACTTGATAGTCAAGACTACTGCCTTGGGTTTAAAGATACTTTCAGACTATGTTTCAGAAGGTGATATAGTTGTAGATGCAACGGCGGGTAATGGAAATGATACTTTAGCGTTGGCAAAAATGGTTAATAAAACGGGTAAGGTATATTCATTTGATATACAGGATGAAGCTATAGAAACTACAAAAGCTCTTCTTGAGAAAGAAGGTTATAGGGATATATGTTGTTTGATAAAAGATTCCCATCATCGTATGCAAGATTACATCTTGGAAAAAGGAAAGTTGTCCGCCGTTGTATTTAATCTAGGTTATCTTCCAAGGGGAGAGAAGGATATAACAACAAAAAAAGAGACCAGCTTGGATGCAGTAAAGCAGGCGCTTGATCTGATCAAGCCAAATGGTCTCGTTTTAATAACAATGTATAGCGGACATGAAGAGGGCAAGAGGGAAAAGGATGCCCTATTAGAATATGCTAGTAAGCTACCTTCGAAGGGTTATCATGTAGCATATTTTAACCTCATAAATCAGCCTAATAATCCACCGGAGTTGTTGCTGATTACGAGGAAATAATGTTAAAGAGCTCCTTATTTATCCTCTTAACGGGAGCATTTGAAATATTTGAACATACTGCTATATATAAATCTAATTCAGGACATATCCAGAAGCTTGATCTGAATCCATCATCGCTGCCCTCGTGGCCGTAAAATATATGGCCCTTTTGTTCACGACGGAACCAGGATAAGCAGATATGCTCCTTGTTGTTTGGGACTATCGCTTGTGACTCCCAAGCCACTTCATAAGTTTCGGGCTTTAAAATAGTTTTATTTAGGTTGGCTTTCGCCAATTTCCCTAGATCATTAAGGTTTGATGTAAAAGTAGAGCTAGGAGCATGCCTTCTGTTATAGGGGAAATGTGGTGCTAGCACGATTTCCTTATCTTCGGATTTTACGTGTGGGGAACAAACCTGGCTCATATCCCTTTTAAATGTCAGCATTGATGAGTCTTTCATATCGAGAACATTAAATATGTTCTGGTGTACAAAATCCTCAAAAGTCATTCCTGAAACAGTAGCAATTACTGTTCCCAATATTTCATAGCCTATGTTACTGTAGGCAAAGCGCTTTTCTTCAGGATCCCATAAAAGGATAGACTCTCTTACTTCATCAGATCTTACGTATCGTTCTAGGGCCTGGTCATCGGTTTCTGGCTTATCCCAGTTATAGTTTTCCACATCAGGCAGTCCCGCTGTATGGGAAAGAAGTTGGCGAATTGTAATTTTTTTGTACCTTGGATCTTTGATTTCAAACCAGGGAAGGTAGGTGATCAGTTTTTCATTTAGATCGATTTTACCATCTTCCCATAGGAGCATAATAGATGTTCCGACTAATAGTTTTGATATCGATGCCATATGGAAGATATGTTGGTCTTCTAAGGGAATTTTTTGGATATAATCTTTATAGCCTAAAGATTTAGTGTATTTTTTATCACCGTAGCCGATTTGAACTGCAAGTCCCGGTAAATCATACATGAATAGTGCATTATCTAAAAACTTATCAAGCTTATTAAAATCCACAATAAACTCCTTTCTTTCACGGAATTTGTTATAATATAAATATTACAGCTATTATATCACACATCGGGAGGATTATAATGGAATATAGAACTTTTAAGAATACTGGTGAAAAGATATCCTTGTTGGGCTTTGGAACCATGAGGTTGCCTGTGGTTGATGGTGATGAGGGCAAAATCGATGAAAAAGAAAGCATTAAAATGATAAGGTATGCCATCGATAATGGTGTCAACTATGTTGATACAGCCTATATGTACCACCAGGAAACTTCTGAGAATCTAGTTGCAAAGGCTCTTAAAGACGGATATAGGGAAAAGGTATATATAGCAGATAAGATGCCTCTATGGTTGACAAAAAAAGCAGGAGGTATCGAAGCCCTATTTGAGGAACAGTTTAAGCGTCTCGATGTTGATCACATAGATTTCTATTTAGTGCATTCCTTAGACAAAAAAGGCTGGGAGAAGGCCAAAGAAAAAGAGTTGATGCCATTTTTAGAAAAGATGAAGGCAGAGGGTAGAATCGGAAAAATTGGTTTTTCCTTTCACGATGATCTGGATACTTTCAAAAAGATAGTTGACGAATATCCTTGGGAGTTCTGCCAGATCCAGCTTAACTATATGGATGCGGACTATCAAGCAGGTGAAGAGGGATTGAGATATGCAGGTAAGAAGGGTCTCCCAGTTATAATCATGGAGCCCTTTAGGGGAGGTAAGCTGATTCAATCAGTACCATATTCCATAATGAAGTTATGGGATAAGGCAGCTAATAAAAGGTCTCCAGCAGAATGGGCCTTGAAGTATCTAGCTGATTTCCCTGAGGTTTTAACAATTCTAAGCGGAATGAGCAAGATGGAAGAGGTTGTGGATAATATCAGGATACTGTCTGATGCAAAGCCAAATACCCTTACCCAAGAAGAAAAAGAATTGATTCGAGAGGTTGCCAGGGAATATAACAGGTTGCACAAGGTACCCTGCACAGACTGCAAGTACTGTCTACCCTGTTCTCAGGAGATCGATATACCTACAGCCATAAGACTTTATAACGAATGGCATCTTTACAAGGCCTATAGAGCACTTAGGCGGGATTTCCGCCTCAATATGCCTGAAGGCAAAAGGCCTTCAGATTGTACCGAGTGCAGAGAATGTGAGGAAAGATGCCCCCAGCATCTACCCATAGCAGAATTTATGAAGGAGACGGCGGAAATATTCGAATAGCTACTTGATAGCTTCTAGGAAGTCATTGAAGTCTTCAAAGTCGCTTAGTATAAACTCGTAGAGTATAGGCTCCTTGAACTCATATTTTGCTACCGGAAGGAGTAATGGTTCAAGGGGGCTTTTTGCTAGTTTTCTCTCGAGTGAATGTATTTCCTTTATACCGTAGGCAGCAATTATCAGCTGGCCGAAATCAGACACATAATATAATCCGAAGACATCTTCGTTTAGCCTGAAAACCTTTTGGTTGACATGGTCATTGTTTTTCCTGAACTCTAAAAAGAGCCTGCCGTTATCGTGAGGTGTATGCATAAAAGAAGCAGCTAGTGGGATGAAATAATCATCAAAGGTTTCAGGATCCGCCATTATTTCATAAACAGTCACGAACTCAGGCCTGTTCATCAGCATGGCTGCTTCTAAGGCAGAGACCTTCATGGATGACCTGCGTGATACAGAAGTCACCTTATTGTTTCTCGTAGTTACTTCTAATACTAAAATCATATACTTTTCATCATATTCAATTAAAGCTTCGCATAAATATGAAAGCCTTCCATTCTCATCAATATATTCTTCAATAGAGTTTCTGCAAAGAGTAGCAGCTTTCGGTTCAGACACCGATTCCATATCTACCATTCCTTCTGTTAAATAGGAAGCGCCTGTATAATCCCTTCCCACACATCTCATTACAAAATAGTGGATGAGATGGTAATCAGACATAATTGGGGTGCATATTTTTTCAATAAGCAGCTCCTGCTCTATTTCTGTTAGCTCAATTTCGTTTTCTAAGAGGAATTCATACTCTTCTACCGGTTCTGGTAAAGAGACCTTTAATTTTTTGCTTTCTTTAACAAAGGACTGTACCAGATAGCGGGCTTCCTTTTCGCTAACTGGTACCTTCTCTCCTCCAAGCCCACCTATTATACCGAGCTCTATAAAGGATACTGTATCTTCATCCCCATCTATAATACTTTTATAAGTCTCTAAACCATATTCTTCTGCATCATAATAGAAGAATTGGTCGATACTTCTACTACCGCTTGGTGTTGAAACTTCCCATTTGATTGAGAGTGCCACCACTCCCATAAGTCTTGTGTCTGTTACATAGGCTGAAACAAATTGTTTATTATCATTAAAAACTATACTACTACTTCCGCCTTTAATAACTGATAACTTTACTGCCAATTCAAATTCTCCGCTTTCTATAAATATTGTGCTAATAGCATACCATACATAATTGAAAGGAACAATCGCAAAGTTGAATTTTGATAGCTATTTTCATTGACAAAGAAAACGTATGGGATTAATATATATGTATTGTTACAATATATGAGACCTTATCAAGAGTGGCAGAGGGAATAGGCCCTGTGAAGCCCGGCAACCTAACCCTATATGGTTAAGGTGCTAAATCCTACAGAAATTATTCTGAAAGATGAGGGAGGAATTATTGGAACCTCTTAATTTAAGAGGTTTTTTCTCAATCTCCCCTAAAATTACGGAGGAAAAAAATGGCGAAAAAATTATTTACATCTGAATCAGTTACCGAAGGACATCCCGATAAACTCTGTGATCAGATTTCAGACGGGATATTGGATGCAGTGTTAGAAAAAGATCCTTATGGAAGAGTAGCAGTTGAAACAGTTGCCACAACGGGACTAGTATTGGTAGTGGGAGAGATGACTACTGACTGTTATGTTGATATACCACAGATTATACGCGATGTAATTTGTGATATTGGCTATACAAAGGGCGAGTACTATTTTGATGGCAATGCTTGTGCTGTATTGACTTCGATACATGAGCAATCACAGGATATTGCTATGGGAGTCGATAAGGCGCTGGAATATAAAGAGGGGATTCTTAAGGATGAGATTGAGGCCGTTGGCGCAGGCGACCAGGGTATGATGTTTGGATTTGCTTGCAATGAGACACCTGAGCTTATGCCGATGCCGATAGTCTTGTCACATAAAATTGCTAAAAGGCTTGCCGATGTAAGAAAGGCAAAAGAATTGACATATCTACGTCCAGACGGAAAATCTCAAGTCACCATAGAATATGATGGTGATAAGCCTGTAAGAGTGGATACTGTGCTGGTTTCAACCCAGCATGATGCTGATGTTACGAGAGAGCAGATAGAAAAAGATATCATTGAAAAGGTTATAAAACCCATTATTCCTGCTGAACTAATAGATAAGGATACAAGATATCTTGTAAATCCAACAGGAAGGTTTGTAATGGGTGGTCCCAGTGCTGATTCAGGCCTGACAGGAAGGAAGATAATTGTAGACACCTATGGCGGATATGCCAGACATGGAGGAGGGGCTTTCTCAGGTAAAGACCCAACAAAAGTAGACCGCTCAGCATGCTATATGGCACGCTATGTAGCTAAGAACATCGTAGCAGCTGGCCTAGCGGATAGATGCGAGCTGCAGCTTGCATATGCTATCGGCGTAGCAAGACCAGTATCTGTAATGGTGGATAGCTTTGGTACTGGAAAGCTATCAGATCAAGAACTAGCTGAGATAGTAGTAGAGAATTTCGACTTAAGACCTGGAGCTATTATCAGAGACCTAGACTTAAGAAGACCTATCTACAAACAGACGGCAGCCTACGGACACTTTGGTAGATGTGATTTAGATCTTCCATGGGAGAGAA
>JAAYHT010000137.1 GCA_012735285.1 Clostridiales bacterium
AATATTTCTCTAAAAACGCAGCTTAGGATGTTATTGTTAATGACAGTTTAATTAAGAAAAACAACCAAACATTTTTAAAGAATGTTTTTCAGAGGTCTTTGTCACAAATGATTGACTACTCTAGATTGATAGTATTTTAAATTAGTATTTAATATTGACAGCTGCTGTAAATTATGATAACTTAAATGGGTGACTTTACGACCACCTTTTGGCGGCTTTAATTTAGATTATTCGGAGGGAACATAAATGAGAGTAAAAGTTACATTAGCATGCACAGATTGCAAGCAGAGAAACTATAACACGATGAAGAATAAAAAGAATGATCCTGATCGTATTGAGTTTATGAAGTATTGCAAGTTCTGTAAGAAGCATACTCTTCATAGAGAAACAAAATAGTTAATTAAGGGATGTAAAAAAATGGATAGAAAATCTGCTGTCAGCAATGCAAAGAAGCGCCCTAGCATAAGAGAATATTTCAAGGGTGTAAAGGTTGAAACTGGTAAGGTAATCTGGCCTAATAAAAAAGAGCTAGCATCTTTTACAAGTGTAGTTATTGTAACCTGCTTAGTTTTTGCTATCATATTCTGGGTATTTGATACTGCATTCCTAGCTTTATTAAAAGCAGTACTTAATATTAGCATGTAGAGAGATAGGTAAGGAAAATGCAAGAAGATGATTTAAAGATACCTGAAGATGTAAATCAGGCAGAGGAAGAACAACCGGAAGATAAAAGGAAGGCTGGCAGGGTCGATGAAGAAACTGCCTCAAAAGCCAAGTGGTATGTAATCCACACCTATTCCGGACACGAGAACAAGGTGAAAGTTAATATTGAAAAGCTGGTCGAGAACAGAGGGATGCAAGACTTAGTTCTCGAAGTTGTTGTGCCCACCGAAGACCGTATTGAAATCAAAGACGGTCAGAGAAAGATAAAGACTAGAAAGATGTTCCCTGGCTATGTATTAGTAAAGATGATCGTCACTAACGAATCATGGTATTTGGTGCGCAATACTCAAGGAGTTACAGGATTTGTCGGCCATGGATCAGAGCCAATTCCTCTTACCGATGAAGAAGTAAGAAGGATGGGAATAGAAAAAGTTTATATCGATCTTGACATTAGCCCTGGAGATAGTGTAAAAGTAATCAATGGACCCTTTGAAAGCTTCATGGGCGTAGTCGAAGAAGTGAATTATGACAAACAGACTTTAAGAGTAAGAATATCTATGTTTGGAAGAGACACTCCTGTCGAATTGGAATTCGGACAGGTTGATAAAATATAGCGCTGGGCGCAATAAACAGTACGAGAAAGGAGGCAAGGGAAGACTATGGCAAAGAAGGTTGACGGCTTTATAAAGTTACAGATTCCTGCAGGAAATGCTACACCTGCTCCACCAGTTGGTCCGGCTTTAGGTCAAAAAGGGATCAACATCATGGATTTCTGTAAACAATTCAATGCCAAGACAGCAGACCAGGCGGGGACGATTATACCTGTTGTAATCACTGTTTACACAGACAGATCATTTAGCTTTATTACAAAGACCCCACCTGCAGCAGTATTGTTAAAAAAAGCTGCTAAAATCGAAACTGCATCCGGTGAACCTAACAAAAAGAAGGTTGCAACATTAACCGAAGAGCAGGTAAGAGAAATAGCAAAGATTAAAATGCCAGATTTAAATGCTGCCGACATTGACGCTGCTACAGATAAGATCAAGAGAACAGCTAGGAGTATGGGAATTCAAGTTGAATAATTAAGTGGGAGGCAGTTAGCCGCAAATACCACAAGGAGGTTATTAATATGCCAAAAAGAGGTAAGAAGTACAAAGAATCGATTAACTTAATTGATAGAACAAAATTATATGATGTAGAAGAAGCAATTTCATTAGTATTACAAACAGCAAAAGCAAACTTTGATGAAACAGTTGAAGTTCATTTGAGATTGGGTGTAGACGGAAGGCATGCCGATCAACAGGTTAGAGGAGCCATAGTACTTCCGCACGGAACAGGAAAGACTAAAAAGGTTTTAGTCTTTGCCAAAGGTGAAAAAGCAAAAGAAGCTGAAGATGCCGGAGCGGATTATGTTGGTGCCGAAGAGCTTGCCCAAAAAATTCAGGCAGAGAACTGGTTTGACTTTGACGTAGTAGTTGCCACACCTGATATGATGAGCGTGGTAGGTAGATTGGGTAGGATCTTAGGACCTAAGGGACTAATGCCTAATCCAAAGTCCGGTACAGTCACAATGGATGTTGCTAAAGCAGTAGAAGATATTAAAGCTGGTAAAGTTGAATATCGTTTAGACAAAACCAACATTATTCACTCTCCTATAGGCAAAGTTTCATTTGGAAAAGAAAAGCTTCTTGATAATTTCAATACTTTGCTGGAAGCTGTAATCAAAGCTAAGCCAGCGGCTGCCAAGGGACAATATCTAAGAAGTGTAACCCTGGCCAGCACAATGGGTCCTGGAGTAAAGGTTAATCCTTTAAAAATTACTTTTAACTAAAAAGCGTTTAAAATTGAATATTAGACTGTAGACAGCAGGTGCGCAAGCTTAATTTCCTGCCGAGGTAGAAGATATAAGAATCAGAGCCTTTTTGTCTGCAGGATAAAAAGGCTTTTTAAATCTATAATTTAAGTATTAATTGATCAATTAATACTTAAGAAAGGAGAAGTTGAATGCCATCAGAAAAACATTTAAAAGAAAAACAGGCAATAGTCGATGAGATCAAAGACAAGTTTGAAAAGGCACAGTCGGCAGTTGTTATAGACTATATGGGCATAACAGTTTCAGAAGCCGTTGCCATGAGAAAAAAATTAAGGGAAGCTAACATTGATTACCATGTTTATAAAAACACTCTAGTTAACAGAGCAATAAAAGGTACAAAGTATGAAAGCCTAGAAAGCGTTTTATCAGGACCCAGCGCATTTGCTTTCAGCTATGAAGATCCAGTTGCACCCGCCAGAGTATTAAATGGCGTTATGAAGGAATACAAGAAGATGTCATTTAAAGGCGGGGTCATCGAAGGTGAATACTACGATGAAGAAGGTATTAAAAGCATAGCATCATTGCCATCAAGAGATGAATTGCTTGCGAAGTTTATTGGAAGCATACAGTCACCAATAGCTCAAATTGTACGCACATTCCAGGCAATAGCAGACGCAAAGGAAGCGTAATTTACGGATAAAAAATATTTAGAGAAAAGGAGAAACAAAAATGACTAAAGAACTAATTATTGAAGCTATAAAAAATATGACAGTTTTAGAACTAAATGAGCTTGTAAAAGCTTGCGAGGAAGAATTCGGAGTTTCAGCTGCAGCACCTGTAGCAGTTGCAGCAGCAGGCGGCGACGCTGCGGGCGATGCAGGCGAAGAGCAAACTGAATTCACAGTTGTATTGGCTAACGTAGGTTCAGAGAAGATCAAGGTTATCAAGGTGGTTAGAGAAGTTACCGGTTTAGGGCTCAAGGAAGCAAAAGCTTTAGTAGACGGTGCACCTGGAAATGTTAAAGAAGGTGTAGAGAAAGAAGAAGCAGAAGCTATCAAGGCTAAACTCGAAGAAGTAGGAGCTACTGTTGAGCTTAAATAGTGTAAAGCTGATGAGACCCGTTTGGACTAGAATCTGAACGGGTTTTTCGCTTTATAATAATCAAGCAAATTTGTATAAAGAATTAATAATATGTCAAAGATTTTCTTGACTACTTGTGTTTGCTATGATATTATAATACATTACCACGCAAAGTAGTTTGTTTTCTATACAAGGAGTGATGAATATGCCAGAGCCCGTTAAAATCGGTAAAAGAACACGTATGAGCTACTCTAAAATTCATGAAGTAGTTCCTATGCCAAATCTGATACAAATCCAGAAAGATTCCTATAACTGGTTTATAGAAGAAGGTCTTAGGGAAGTCTTTGAGGACATTTCTCCTATCAAGGACTATGCGGATAATCTAGTCCTTGAATTTTTAGATCATTCAATTAGTGATGAGCCTAAATATGACGAGGAGGAATGCAAGGAAAGAGATGCTACCTATGCAGCTCCTCTTAAGGTAAAAGTCAGATTAGTCAATAAGGAAACCGGTGAGGTAAAGGAACAAGAGGTCTTTATGGGAGATTTCCCATTGATGACAGAGAAGGGTACCTTTATCTATAACGGTGCTGAAAGGGTAGTTGTCACGCAACTAGTCAGGTCTCCAGGACCTTATTACGATGTTACAGTAGATAAATCAAATAATAAATTGTATTCTACCACGATTATTCCAAATCGTGGTGCTTGGCTTGAATATGAGACAGACTCTAATGAAGTTATATCCGTTAGAGTTGATCGAACCAGAAAACAACCAATAACGACATTAATAAGAGCGTTAGCATATAGATCTGTTGAAGAGAAGGTAGTGCATGAGCAGAAAAAGGATCCTAGTATAACCGAAAGAGAACTCCGCAAGAAGATACGTAGGTATGGTGAGTTTTCAAGTAATATAGCGAAGAGACTTTATGAAGGAACAAATGAAGAAATCAGAGAAATCTTTGGTGAAAGCGACCGACTTGAAAAATCGATTGCTAAAGATGCGACTACAAACTACGATGAGGGTTTAAAGGAAATATACAAGAAATTAAGGCCAGGTGAACCCGCTACGTTTGAAAGCGCATATGATTTAGTTGAAGCGCTTTTCTTTGATGCAAAGAGGTATGATCTGGCTAAGGTTGGAAGATATAAATACAATAAAAAATTAGGTTTGGCCAATAGATTAGTTGGATGTGTTGCTGCTGAGCCTGTAGTAGATCCATCTACGGGTGAAGTATTGGCTGAAAAGGATCAAAAGATTAACAGAGAGCTGGCTTTTAAAATAGAAAGTGCTGGTCTCGAATATGTCAATGTCTATAGTAAATTAGAGGACAAGAGAGTTGTTAAAGTTATTGGAAATAATTTTGTAAACATTGATAAATATATTAGTTTTGATATAAGCGACTTGAAGTTGCCGGATAAGGTATATTATCCTGCTTTGAAATGGATTCTAGAAAATTCAGAGAGCGAAAAGGAGATAAAGGATTATTTAAGATCAATGAAAAATCAATTATCTCCTAAGCATATAATTCTAGATGATATTATAGCATCCGTAAGCTATATCCTTAACCTGAGTGAAGGTATTGGAAGTGTTGATGACATAGACCACTTAGGTAATAGAAGATTAAGAACTGTTGGCGAGCTGCTTCAAAATCAATTCCGTATTGGACTTGCAAGGATGGAACGTGTAGTAAAAGAGAGAATGACTATTCAAGATATTGAAGTTACTACACCTCAAGCACTTATGAATATACGTCCTGTGACGGCAGCTATAAAAGAGTTTTTCGGAAGCAGCCAGTTATCTCAATTTATGGACCAAACCAACCCATTGGCTGAATTAACGCATAAGAGAAGATTATCGGCATTAGGCCCTGGAGGATTGTCTAGAGAAAGGGCAGGCTTTGAGGTTCGTGACGTTCACCATTCTCACTATGGTAGAATGTGTCCTATAGAAACGCCAGAGGGACCTAATATAGGGTTGATAGGTTCTTTGACCACATACGGAAGGGTAAATGAATACGGCTTCATAGAAACACCATATAGAAAAGTTGACAAGGAGACCTGTAGGGTTACTGAAACTATACATTACCTCACAGCTGACGATGAAGAACAGATAATTATTGCACAGGCAAATGAACCTTTAGATAGTGAAGGTCATTTTGTCAATGCAAAGGTAGTTGTAAGAAAACCAGGCGGACAGCTTGATATAGTTCCAAGGGAAGAAGTAGACTACATGGACGTTTCTCCGAAGCAGGTAGTATCAGTTGCTACTGCAATGATTCCTTTCTTGGAGAACGACGATGCTAACCGTGCATTAATGGGCTCTAACATGCAGCGTCAAGCAGTGCCGCTACTTGTAACTGATGCCCCACTGATTGGAACAGGTATGGAATATACTGCTGCTAAAGACTCAGGTGTAGTGGTAATTGCTAAGAATTCGGGTACGGTAGAGTATGTTGATGCGAATAGGATCAGAGTCAGAAGAGATAGCGATAATGGTATCGATAACTATAGATTATTAAAATTCAAACGTTCAAACCAAGGGACTTGCTTCAATCAAAACCCCATGGTAGTTAAAGGAGAGCATGTAGAAGCAGGCGAACCTATTGCCGATGGACCTTCAACTCACTTAGGAGAAATAGCTCTAGGTAAGAATTTGCTTGTGGGCTTTATGACTTGGGAGGGCTATAACTACGAGGATGCTATTGTGATAAATGAGCGTTTGGTAATGGACGATACTCTAACCTCTATTCATATAGAAGAATATGAGGCAGAAGCAAGGGATACCAAGCTTGGACCTGAAGAAATAACTAAGGATATTCCTAATGTAGGAGAGGATGCTTTAAAGGATCTCGATGAAGAAGGAATAATCCGTATAGGTGCAGAAGTTACATCTTCAGATATACTAGTTGGAAAGGTAACTCCCAAAGGGGAGACTGAACTGACTGCAGAGGAAAGATTACTGAGGGCAATTTTCGGTGAAAAGGCAAGGGAAGTTAGAGATACTTCGCTGCGTGTCCCCCACGGAGAGTCAGGAATTGTTGTAGACGTTAAAGTATTTTCTAGAGACAAGGGAGACGAACTGGCTCCGGGAGTTAACAAACTTGTAAGAGTTTACATTGCTACAAAGAGAAAGATCAGTGTGGGAGACAAGATGGCAGGACGCCATGGAAATAAGGGAGTTATATCCACTATTTTACCAGAAGAGGATATGCCCTTCCTAGATGATGGAACACCTTTGGAGATTATGCTTAATCCTTTAGGAGTACCGTCTCGTATGAATATCGGTCAAGTATTGGAGACCCACCTAGGCCTGGCGGCCAAGTATAAGGATTGGTATATTTCAACACCTGTATTCGATGGTGCCAGCGAGATGGACATCATTGAGCTTTTGAAGGAATGTGGATTACCAGAGAGCGGTAAGATGACCCTTAGGGATGGAAGAACAGGGGAACCTTTTGATAGCCCTGTAACGGTCGGCTATATGTATATGATGAAGCTCCATCATTTAGTTGATGATAAGATTCATGCTAGAAGCACCGGACCTTATTCCTTGGTTACCCAACAGCCTCTTGGAGGTAAGGCTCAGTTCGGTGGACAGAGATTTGGTGAAATGGAAGTATGGGCTTTAGAAGCATATGGAGCTGCATATACGCTTCAAGAAATTCTTACCGTTAAGTCTGATGACGTAATCGGTAGGGTAAAGACTTATGAGGCCATTGTAAAGGGAGAAAATATCCCTGAGCCGGGTATTCCAGAGTCCTTCAAAGTATTGATTAAAGAGATGCAAAGCTTAGGTCTTGATGTTAAAGTACTCACTCAGGAAAACGAAGAGATCGAGATAAAAGAATCTACAGAACTCGAAGGTATTTCTAGTTTAGAAAATATTATTGAAATTGAATCTGTGGCAGATGAAGAAGAAGTATTAAATGAAGAGTCTGGATACAGTGAGGAAAAAACTGATGACGACCTATTAGATGACGATGAAGAAATAGACTTTGAAGAAATAGACCTTGATGAAGATTTCGAGAGTGAAGAGGAAATCTCTTAGGAGGGGAAGTATGTACGAATTAAATAACTTTGAATCAATAAAAATCAGCTTGGCATCCAGTGATAAAATTAGAAGCTGGTCAAGGGGGGAAGTAAAGAAACCTGAGACCATAAACTATAGAACATTAAAACCAGAAAAAGACGGTTTATTCTGTGAAAAGATCTTTGGCCCGACTAAAGACTGGGAATGTCACTGTGGTAAGTATAAGAGAATTCGCTACAAAGGAATCGTCTGTGACAGATGTGGTGTTGAGATAACAAAGGCTAAGGTCAGAAGAGAAAGAATGGGGCACATAGAGTTGGCCGCCCCTGTTTCTCATATTTGGTATTTCAAAGGAATACCTAGCAGGATGGGCTTAGTATTGAATATGTCTCCCAGAAATTTAGAAAAGGTTCTATACTTTGCCGCTTATATAGTACTTGATCCCGGTGATACGGGTTTGGCATATAAAGAATTATTGACTGAACAGCAGTATCGTCAAGCTAAAGAGGATTTTGGCAACAGCTTCCGCGCCGCTATGGGTGCTGAGGCCATTAAAGAATTGTTGGCTAATATAGACTTGGACGAATTGTTTCAAGAACTTAGGGCGGAGTTAAAGGAAAGCACTGGCCAGAAGAAAATAAGGATTGTTAGACGCCTTGAGGTCATAGAAGCAATGCGCATTTCAGGTAACAAGCCTGAATGGATGATACTGGAGGCAATTCCAGTTATCCCACCAGAGCTAAGACCTATGGTGCAGCTTGACGGTGGTCGCTTTGCTACTTCAGACTTAAACGATCTATACAGAAGAGTAATTAATAGGAATAATAGGCTAAAGAGATTATTAGATCTTGGAGCCCCTGATATTATCGTTAGAAATGAAAAGCGCATGCTGCAAGAAGCAGTAGATGCCTTAATTGATAATGGCAGACGCGGAAGGCCTGTTACCGGTCCAGGTTCAAGGCCTTTGAAATCCCTTTCTGATATGTTAAAAGGAAAACAGGGAAGATTCCGTCAAAACCTTTTAGGCAAGCGTGTTGACTACTCAGGAAGATCAGTAATAGTTGTTGGTCCTGAGCTCAAATTCTATCAATGCGGATTACCTAAAAAGATGGCTCTTGAACTCTTTAAGCCATTCATAATGAAGAAGTTAGTAGAAGATGATTACGCACATAATATTAAGAGCGCTAAACGCATGGTCGAAAAGATTAAACCAGAGGTTTGGGATGTTTTAGACGAAGTCATTAAGGAGCATCCTGTGTTATTAAACCGTGCTCCTACTTTGCATAGACTTGGAATACAGGCCTTTGAACCTGTTTTAGTTGAGGGTAAGGCGATTCAGCTTCATCCATTGGTTTGTACCGCATACAATGCTGACTTCGACGGAGACCAGATGGCTGTACACGTGCCCCTATCAGTTGAGGCTCAGGCAGAAGCTAGATTTTTGATGCTTTCAGTTAACAATATACTTGCTCCTAAGGATGGTTCTCCTATTACTACACCAACTCAGGACATGGTATTAGGATGCTATTACCTGACCCATCCTGGAGATTCTGAAAGAAAATCCCACCTTACAAAGGGTGACGGAAAGGTCTTTGCAGATTATGATGAGATGCTCATGGCATACAGAAATGGCCATGTTGGACTTCATGCGAGGGTAAAGGTAAGGAAGAAACTGAGTCCTGATGATAGAGGCAAGCTTATCGAGTCTACCGTAGGAAGATTTATCTTCAATGAGAAGATACCACAGGATTTAGGGTTTGTTGATCGCAGTGTTGATCCTTACTCCTTGGAAATTGACTTCTTATGTGATAAGAAAGCATTAGCAAAAATTGTTGAAAGATGCTTTAGAAAGCTGGGCAACACTGCAACGGCAGTGATTCTAGACAATATTAAGGAGCTAGGTTTCCATTATTCCACTATTGGAGCGATAACCATCAGTGTATCTGATATGGAGATTCCTGAAAAGAAATTCGATATCCTTAAGGATGCCTATGAGATGGTTGAAAAATATGAGTCAGCCTACAGAAAGGGACTTATGTCTGACACAGAGAGATATAACAGGGTTATACGTACTTGGAGTGAGTCCACTGAAAAAGTAGCTGACGAGCTTATGAAATCCTTAGACTCCTTGAACAACTTATATATAATGGCGCATTCAGGAGCTAGAGGAAGTAAAAAACAGATACAGCAGATATGCGGTATGCGTGGACTTATGGCGAACGCATCCGGATATACTATAGAAATACCGATAACATCCAACTTCAGAGAAGGACTATCAGTATTAGAGTATTTTACATCTACTAACGGTGCGAGAAAGGGTCTTGCTGATACAGCCTTGCGTACTGCTGACTCTGGATACCTAACGAGAAGGTTGGTAGACGTTAGCCATAACGTTATAGTCAGAGAATTGGACTGCGGCACTAACGAAGGTATTGAAGTAAGGGCCTTTACAGAAGGTAAAGAAATTATTGAAACCCTTAAGGAACGTATTGTCGGCAGAACAGCTTTGATGGATGTTCTAGATTCCAATGGCAACATCATTGTAGAATCCGGCGAAGAAATAATGGAACATCATGCTGACAAGATAGAAGAGGAAGGAATAGAGGCTGTAGCTGTACGCTCTGTAATGACCTGTAAGAGCAAATACGGTATATGTGCTAAGTGCTACGGCAGGAATTTAGCTACCGGAGAGCCGGTTAATATTGGTGAAGCCGTTGGTATTACAGCAGCACAGTCAATAGGAGAACCAGGTACACAGCTAACCATGCGTACATTCCATACGGGCGGTGTTGCAGGTAGCGACATTACCCAGGGTCTACCTAGAGTAGAAGAACTCTTTGAAGCCAGAAAACCTAAAGGTCTTGCAGAAATCTGCGAGGCAGACGGAACTGTAGTTTCTATTGAAACAAGAAAGGACAACAAGATAGAGGTCAAGATCCGCGGCGAAGAAGAAAAAGTATATGTAGTACCCTATGGTGCAAGGCTGAAGGTTTCTAAAGGCGACTTTGTCTTAGCTGGTGATCCCTTAACCCATGGTCCTTTGAATCCTCACGATATACTTCGTATCAACGGAGTAGAAGGAGTATATCAATACCTGTTAAAAGAAGTACAAAAAGTTTATAAGAACCAGGGTGTAGACATCAATGATAAACATATAGAACTAATAGTCAGCCAGATGTTGTCTAAGTACAAGATAGAAGACTCAGGAGATACTGACCTGCTTCCTGGTGGTCTATACAGCCTATATGAAATTGAAGAA
This sequence comes from Clostridiales bacterium, assembly GCA_012735285.1. Classification (GTDB taxonomy): domain Bacteria; phylum Bacillota; class Clostridia; order Peptostreptococcales; family Anaerovoracaceae; genus JAAYHT01. Next base: position 10,846 of record JAAYHT010000137.1, read on the forward strand.
GCTAACAAAAAGGCTGAGGCTAAAGGATTAGAACCAGCAACTGCTAAGAGGGCGCTCTTAGGAATAACTAAAGCATCATTAGCTACCAACTCCTTCTTATCAGCCGCTTCATTCCAAGAAACTACTAGAGTTTTAACCGATGCGGCTATTAAGGGTAAAACCGATAACCTGATGGGATTAAAGGAAAATGTAATAATTGGAAAGCTAATACCGGCAGGAACTGGTATGAAAAGGTATAGAGATATAAAGGTAGACTATGGTGTCAATACTGAATACATGGAATCCTTTGGCCATGAGGATGAAGATTTAGAGGATGATAGCCAGCTTTCACCAGAGGAAGAAAAGAGTCGTATCGCACTATATAACGAAGTAGCACAGATGACAGAAACTTTGGAAAGCAATTGACAATAGCGAGTTTATAGTGTTATACTTGACAACGGCTTAAAATTAATGTAAAGCTATTATGACCTGGCGGTTTATTATAGAAAATATTGCAAGTTAATTAAATTGCTAGCAAAGAAAGGAGAAACTATGTAATGCCTACCATTAATCAATTGGTAAGACAAGGAAGGACAAGGTCTCAAAAGAAGTCACAATCTCCGGCTCTATTGAGGAACCTTAACTCACTGAAAAGAGAGTATACCACAATAAACGCTCCTCAAAAGAGAGGTGTGTGTACTTCTGTTAAGACTGTCACTCCTAAGAAGCCGAACTCAGCGCTAAGAAAAATAGCGAGAGTCCGTCTGACCAATGGTATCGAAGTCAGTGCATACATTCCTGGCATAGGACACAACCTGCAAGAACACAGCGTTGTACTCATCAGGGGTGGTAGGGTAAAGGACCTACCTGGTGTTAGATACCACATTGTCAGAGGTACCTTAGATACGGCTGGAGTTACAGACAGAGCCCAAGGTCGTTCCAAGTATGGAACAAAGAAACCAAAGAAATAATCCAAGAGTGCCCTTGATTTATATAGATAGATTAAGAGTGCACCGCGGCCCCTTAAATGGTGGTCGAGTACCTAAGAATATGCAATTAGCAAGGAGGGAAGAGTAGTGCCTAGAAAAGGTAATGTACCTAAGAGAGAAGTGCTTCCTGATCCGGTTTACAACAATGTTGTTGTGGCTAAGCTAATCAACAACATTATGCTGGATGGTAAAAAAGGAATTGCACAACAAATAGTATATGATGCTTTTGACAAGGTAAAAGAAGCCACTGGCGAGGACCCTTTAGAAGTTTTCCAAAAGGCGCTTAATAATATAATGCCCGTTGTGGAAGTTAGAGCAAGAAGGGTTGGAGGTGCCAACTATCAGGTGCCTGTTGAAGTTAGACCAGAGAGACGTCAAACATTAGGTCTGAGATGGCTAACAAGATATTCAAGATCCAGAGGCGAAAGAACCATGGCTGATAGATTGGCCAAGGAAATTATGGATGCGGCAAATAACACTGGAGCATCTGTGAAGAAGAAAGAAGAAACCCATAAGATGGCAGAGGCTAACAAGGCATTTGCTCATTATAGATGGTAAAGAGAATCACAACATTAAATTGTTGTTGTAGAAAGGAGTTGAAACATGCCTAGAAAGTTTCCATTAGAGCGAACTAGAAATATTGGGATTATGGCGCATATCGATGCGGGTAAGACCACGACAACTGAAAGAATTTTGTTCTATACAGGTAGGACATATAAGCTTGGTGAAGTTCACGAAGGCGCTGCTACAATGGACTGGATGGAACAGGAACAGGAAAGAGGCATCACAATAACTTCTGCTGCAACAACAACTCAATGGAAAGATACCAGGATAAACATTATTGACACGCCGGGACACGTAGATTTTACTGTAGAAGTAGAGAGATCGCTACGCATTCTTGATGGAGCGATAGCTATTTTATGTGCTAAAGGCGGTGTTGAACCTCAGTCTGAAACTGTTTGGAGACAGGCCGAAAAGTATAAGGTCCCAAGAATGATCTTTGTAAACAAAATGGATATTGTGGGGGCTAACTTTAATAACGTAGTAAACATGGTAAAGGATAGGTTAAAAGCTAATGCGGTGCCCGTACAACTTCCTATAGGCAAAGAAGATAGCTTCGTTGGCGTTGTTGACCTAGTAGAGATGAAGGCCAGAGTTTATAAAGATGATCTGGGTAAAGAGATTGAGATTGTAGATATTCCTGAAGAAATGGTGGATGAAGCTGAGGAATATAGATCCTCACTTATTGAAGCCGTTGCGGAATCCGATGAAGAATTACTCATGAAGTATTTAGAGGGTGAAGAGCTAACAGTAGATGAGATAAAGGCTGGGATACGAAAGATGACCATATCCGGTGGAATGATCCCTGTGCTGTGTGGTTCATCTTATAAAAACAAAGGTGTTCAGCCTTTGCTAGATGCGATTGTAGACTATATGCCTTCACCTTTGGACATACCGCCTATAAAAGGTATTGTACCAAGTACTGGTAAAGAGGATATAAGAAAAACTGACGATAATGGACCATTTTCTGCCTTAGCTTTTAAAATTATGACAGATCCATTTGTCGGTAAACTAGCTTTCTTTAGAGCTTATTCGGGGACATTGAAATCAGGTTCATACGTTTATAACTCAACAAAACAAAAGAAAGAACGTGTTGGCAGGATTCTACAAATGCACGCTAATCACAGAGAAGAACTGGACCAAGTGTATTCTGGTGATATAGCAGCAGCTGTCGGATTAAAGAACACAACCACAGGAGATACCCTGTGTGATGAAAGCCATCCGATAGTACTTGAATCTATGGAATTTCCTGATCCAGTTATTGAGATTGCTATCGAACCAAAGACTAAGGCTGGTCAGGAAAAGATGAGTACTGCATTGGCTAAGTTGTCTGAAGAAGATCCTACATTCAAATCATATACGAATGAAGAAACGGGTCAGACAATTATAGCTGGCATGGGCGAACTGCATCTAGAGATTATTGTCGACAGGCTTTTAAGGGAGTTTAAGGTTGAAGCAAATGTTGGTAAGCCTCAAGTCTCTTATAAAGAAACATTTACACAGCCTGCGGATGTAGAATACAAATATGCTAAGCAGACCGGTGGCCGTGGACAGTATGGTCACGTAAAGATTCGTGTTACTCCAAGGGAGCCAGGATCTGGATATGAATTTAAGAACTCTATCGTTGGCGGAGCTATTCCAAAAGAATTCATACCTAAGATCGATGAAGGAATTCGTGAGGCAATGCAAACAGGAGTACTTGCAGGCTATCAAGTAGTCGACATCGGGGTTGAACTCTATGACGGATCATATCACGAAGTAGATTCATCAGAGATGGCGTTTAAGATTGCTGCAACAATGGCTTTCAGAGAGGCAGCTAAAAAAGCTAAACCCGTTCTGTTAGAACCGATTTTCAAAATTGAGATTACTGCACCTGAAGAATACATGGGTGATATTATCGGTGACTTAAATTCACGTAGAGGGAAAATCGAAGGAACAGATATGGTGTCAGGCGCAGTCGTGATAAAAGGTCTTGTCCCCCTAGCTGAAATGTTCGGCTATGCTACCGATCTAAGGTCAAAGACACAGGGCAGAGGCGTATACGTTATGCAGTTTGACCATTTTGAAAAGTTACCGGAAAATTTAATGGAAAAGATAAATATTTAAGAGTAAGAGGGAGGGATATACAATGGCAAAAGCAAAATTTGAAAGAAGTAAGCCACATATCAATATTGGTACAATAGGTCACGTAGACCATGGAAAG
>JAAYHT010000138.1 GCA_012735285.1 Clostridiales bacterium
AAATAGTAGTAGTACTTCATTATTTCTATTCTCCTTTTCTCGCATGTTTGTCTAATTCTATTAACAAAGAGTTTAATAAGTCCTTAGATATTTTCTTAATCTCTTCTATTTCATCAGCTGAAGCATTGTCAATATGAATACCTGCAGATACTGTCACTACGCAATCATATTTAATACAAACAGCTTCTGAAAAGATTTTAGCTATCACATCATCTTTATGACCTACGCAGTTAAAAACCGATGTGGTGCAGCTTCTCTTTTCAGGATCATCTAAGCTGGGCCTAGGGATGCTGATTGCAACAGAGCCTATATGAGGCTCGGTGCCTCCACCGATGTATATATTAATACCCTTAAAGGTACCGCTTACACTCGCATAAAGCTTAAAAGGAGGATTACCTGCGGTAAGCTCAAAACAGTTAATATAGCTCATTTATTAACCGTCCCATCTATATAATAGTTCTGATTCGATATCGAATTGATCTAGCACCCTACCCACCGTCTGATTAATAATATCTCCCAATGCGGATGGATTATTATAAAAGGCAGGTACAGGAGGCATTATAATTGTTCCCATCCTCGACAGCTTAAGCATGTTTTCAAGGTGGATCGAGTTAAGAGGGGTTTCCCTTGTTACCAGTAGCAGTTTCCTACGCTCCTTTAAGCATACATCCGCTGCACGGCTTATAAGGTCGCCTGTAATACCATTTGCAATATTACCTAATGTTTTCATGCTGCAGGGTACGATCACCATGCCGTCTGTCTTAAATGAACCGCTGGAAATCCTAGCAGCCATATTATCCTCATTGTAATAGTAGCTGGCCAACTCTATAACCTGATCAAAATGATAATCTGTTTCTCTTTCAATTGTATATTTAGCCCATTTGCTGGCTACAAGATGGGTCTCAACACCAGCCTTTTTCATTTCCTGCAGTAATCTTATTGCATAGATAGAGCCTGAAGCTCCACAAATTCCAACAATTATCTTCATATCATTACCTTCTCTAATCAATAATAAATCATTAAAATTATACTCTAAGTTCAAATTTAACGCAACAACTGGTATAATACTAGGTAAAACTCGAAGGTGTAGCATATATGAATAATTTAACTTATAATACTAATCATTTCCGTTCTCTTATGAGAACATGCAATACAGGCGTTATAATCACTAATTCAACAGGTTACATAATCGATATGAACCAGAAGGCATTTGAACTTCTCGAACTCAGAGAAGAAGACTGCATTGGTTCACATTTTTTTGATATTTTGGATTTTAGCCTTAACCCTAGAGACTCTATTAGTTTATCAGAAGGCATGGATGCTTATCCACTGTTGGTTAGAACGAAGAAGTATAAAAAGTTTAAATATATTTTTAGTATCGATGTGGTCCATAATTTAAAATCATTTGATACTATAATCACTTTTTACCCTTCACCAAATGACATCACTCTTCAAAGTAATTTTATGGCCTCATATACCTTTGATTCGATAATAAAATCTTCCTTCCATATGAAGCAAGTAGAAAGGATATGTAAGGTAGCTGCAAGGACCTCTTCCAATGTACTTATCTATGGTGAAAGCGGTACAGGTAAGGAACTCATAGCCCATGCCATACATAATGAGAGCAACCGAAGAAACGGACCCTTTGTTGCTCTAAACTGCGGTGCAATTCCAGAAGGTCTTATTGAAAGTGAACTATTCGGGTATGAGGGAGGAACTTTTACAGGTGCCCGTTCTACAGGTCAAATGGGAAAGATTGAAATGGCGTCAGGAGGAACTCTATTCCTCGATGAAATCGGCAACATGCCTTTAAATATGCAGGTTATTCTCCTGCGTTTCCTGGAAACAAGGGAGGTCCTAAGGCTTGGAGGTAAAAATCCTAAAAAGGTGGATATAAGGGTTATAGCCGCTACTAACGTGGACCTTAAAAAGGCCATCAAAGAAAACACATTTAGGGATGATCTATTCTATCGCCTAAATGTTTTCACCATCAATGTTCCGCCTTTGCGCGAAAGAAAAGAGGATATTAAAGTTCTCGTAAACCATTTCATATCTAAAATAAATGAGAGGGAAAACTTAAATGTTACCGGAGTTGACAAGACCGTATTAGAACTATTCATGGAATACAACTGGCCCGGTAACATTCGTGAACTCGAAAACATCCTTGAATGGTGCGTTAACATGGCTGAAGATAATATTATCAGATTAAAGGACTTACCAAATGACTTTCTACAATCCATTCTTTCTAACAGAATGGAAAAATCAGATCCTGTGTTAGAAAAGAGAATACTTAACACTACATTAAGTAATGTAAATGGTAATGTAAACAAGGCCTCAGCCTTATTAGGCGTTAGCCGCAGAACCCTTTACAGAAAGTTTGAGAAATACGACATTGACCCTTCTAACTTCAGAAATCAGAGTTCATGATGGAGGATTGCTTTTATCCTCCATCGTTTTTCAAAATATACAAACAGTTCTCAACCCCCCCTTAAGTGAATAGAGTTAATATTTAACTCATTAATACGTGAATTCAAATAGGGGGTGGTGTACCCTACCCCCTAGCTGTCTTAATAATTATCGTTATGTGAAGTGTATGATTCTTCTTAGCAAATATAATATATTGCCTATTTTTTTATAATTCTCTCAGCATTCTTATAGAAAAGAAGCTCTTTCTCATCACCTGTCAACGGTAAATTCTGTACGAAATCTACCATATCTTTAGCATCTTCAAATGGATGATCACTACCAAAGCAGATTCTATCAATTCCTAAAACATCTTTAGTGCAGCGAAATGCTTCTGGTGACATGTTGCCACTCACAGTTACCATAATATTATTCTTGAAATAGTAACTGATATCATTCTTGCACTTAACAGGATCAGTAGGAATTAATTTTGTTCTATTGTCCATACGATCCAACAAGAATGGCAATGCCTCTCCCAAATGTCCAAGGAATACTGTCAGTTCTGGCATTTCATCAAATATTCCTGACAGAATTAATCTTGTAATTGTAGTCATAGTATCTACAGTAAATCCTAGAGCTGGACCAGCTAGTCCAAAACCAAAGCCTTTATACCTTGGATTATCGGTTAATTGAGGATGTAGATAGACATAAACCCCAAGCTCTGCCGCCTTTTTAAATAATGGCCTATATTGTGGATCGTCAGGCGCAGTTTCTCCATAATTTGAATGGGTATGCCAAGCAACAAAACCATATTCTTTAACACATTTTTCAAGTTCTTTAATGGATTCATCAATATCCTTAACGGGAAGAATAGCACTTCCTAAATAACGATCAGGATATTTTTTAGTTAGCTCAAAAAGTGTGCGGTTTGTGGCCTTGCATGCTTCAATACTATCTGCTAAATCCAAAGCTTCAGCGCCTGGAGAGCAACTTAGTACAGCCACATCAATGCCTAAATCATCCATGAATTTTATTCTTTCATCGCCTACTTCCAAAAGCTTGGGCATAAGTTTCCCTTGAGGCATATTGATACCATCATACCAAGTAATTATATCTGTTTCTTTGTTGTATACAGGTGGCGTAGTCCTTCTTGCTAATGCATCAGGTACACAACTATCATAAAAATGGTTCTCAAGATCTATTAATTTCATAGCATTTACTCCTTTTATCTAAATAACAATCAATTACATCAGTAGACTAGGTAGAATTAGAGATATCTGTGGTATGTATGTGATAATAAATAAGCCTATTATATATAGGATTATGAAAGGAACGAGGGCCTTCACTATCATTCCCATCGATTTTCGCAGGACACTTTGAACCACATATATATTTAAACCAAAAGGCGGTGTAAACATTCCTATGGATAGGTTTACTGAGAAAATAATTCCTAGATGAACAGGATCAATTCCCAAATTTCTTGCAGTAGGAAGTAAAAGCGGAGCAAGTATTAGTACTGCAGCGCTAGGATCAAAAAAGCATCCAACGATAAGAAGTAAAATATTTAGCATCAATAAAAATGAAATCATGTTCATACTAGCAAAGGATTCAGTCAGCATCTGCGGTAATCTTGCCATTGTTGTTGCCTGTGCAAAGGCTGTACTACATGTTATTAATATAAATAACTGTGCTGTAATTCGAGCCCCATCTTTAAGTATAGCCGGCAGCTGTTTCATTTTAATTTCCTTAAGAACGAACTTTGGAACTATAAATGAATATAGTGCAGCAATTGCCCCTGCCTCTGTAGGCGTAGCATATCCACCATAAATGCTTCCTAATATAATAACAGGAAGAATTAGTACAGGAATCCCTCTAACGAAGGCTTTTCCTAACTGCCTATTATCTATTATCTTAGTCTCTGAATTCACTACATCTTCGTAAGTTATTACTTTTTGCACGGATGTGGCCTTCATTCTTTTGTTTGCATGCCATACAAGATATGCACCCACAAGAACAA
>JAAYHT010000139.1 GCA_012735285.1 Clostridiales bacterium
CACGACCTAGTGTCCGTCAAAGTGGGCATGACTCATGTCCCGCAGGTTAAATGACTCCACGTGCACAAGAACATCAGCATCTTTTTGAGTCGTGTGAACCTCTTTAGGCGATATAGCACCCATGAAATTCACGCTCTTTATCTCGGCCTCACATTTTTGCATTCGAGGCGTAAGTTCATTCTTCGAATAGATGAAAAGTTCACCTTTTATACTTGTCTTATTAATCTCATCAAGAGCGCGACCGATAGCGACAAGGCTTTCCCATCTGCCAGCATAAATATTACCAGTATACACAAATTTGAGAGGTAGTGTTATCTCCTTATATAAGGGAGGCTTATCTTCGAAGTTGCCCCCTTTGGTCAATATTTTACTGTTTACGTTTAGCATTCTATCATACTCTTTTTTTTGTTCATCAACTATTGTGTATATCAAGTCCGAGGCCCGAACAGTTCGGGAAAGTGCCCGTCTAGACAACATTCTGTTCAGCCAAAACAATGGTGATAGAGAAAACCTCCTTAGAGAATACACATCGTCAACGAAATATAGAACTGCCTTCGCTTCAGCAATTTTAATCACGTATTGTTGCAATTCATTCATATATTGACTGGAACAAGCTAAAGACAATACTATGTCTGGCGAAAATGTTTTAACGTATCTCTCCAAATCTTGCGTCTTCCATCTCCCTGTTTTCCATAGCAGTTCCCTAGCCAGTAAAAAGATGCTCCAACGATATTTGAGAAAGAACTTATATAGATTTTTACCAGTTATCTCGTCTGCTTTCAATTCATCATCTATAATCGATTTATTTCCGACAACATCGGAATTAATCTCAAACCCAGTTTTGACATGTTTATCTAAAAATGTTTTTATCATTCTAGACTCTGAAATCTGAAAAAAATTACTACATACTTCTGTTTTGGGCAAATCCGGTCTTGCATAGATCATCGCTATGTTTTCCTTTGGCCAATCTCGAAATAGATTTGTAAATGTATTTCCTATGTTGTTATCGTCAGCCCATGTTGCATCAGATATCAATAATAATCTTGGATATTCCTTATCTAAGCTCATTGTGCTCCTCTTTTAACTGTTAATGAATCCTCTTGGTCCATCCCGTACACGTCCTTCAATTTTGATAAGACAGAATATATATCATACCGTCCAACAGTTGTTATGTTATTTAACCCAATCCTTATTGACCTTTGCGGATCGCCCGCTAATTCACTTAAAGCTGTTGCAAATCCACTAACATCACTCGGATTACAGGTGTATCCGGTTTTTCCGTTGACTGAGTAATCTGTAATTCCGTGAATATTAGATGTAACCAATGGTAATCCTGAGGCCATAGCTTCTAAGGCGGCTAAACCCAATCCCTCACGTTTTGAAGGAAAAGCAAAAACGTCCGACGCTTTACATATCTCAGCTATGTCAGTTCTATATCCTAAAAATTTAACGTTACCACTGATATGATACTCCTGAGCTAAACCTTCTAGGTATTCCCTTAACGGGCCTACCCCACATATAACATAATAAATATTAGGATTTTCAAGCTTTGCAATGGCCTTAATTATTGTCTCGTGGTTTTTGTTCTTGTTTAATTCACCTACAGATAAAATCACAAAAGCATCATCAGGAACACCGAGTACCTTTCTCTTTACGTTTTTATCAACTTTTACACGTTTAAATTTTTCTGTATCTAAACCTACCCCTGGAACATATTTAACTTTTTTAGCTTTGAACTTGCTCTTAGCCCTGGCATAGTCTTCCTGATTGATTGTAATGAGGACATCAGTATACTTGGATAACCATTTTTCAATAGGATAATAAAGTAACCAATTCTTTATAGGGGCCCCTTTGAAAAAATGAAACCCGTGTGCTGTATAAAGAACTTTTATATTTTCGATATTTCTACAGGCAAGTCGTACGCACGTAGATGCAACAGGAGTATGTGTATGAACGATGTCGTATTTTCCGCTCTTTATTATCTCCCTTACTCCCTTATACGCACCGTAATTTTCTTTTTTTAGTGGTGACCGTTGGAATGGAACATCAAAGACCTTACATCCCCGGTTTATTAGTTTGGAATCTATTTCCCTATTAACGTTACAAGCAATGTCTACTTGATGACCTTGCTTTAATAGTAGCTCTATATGAGGAATGAGAAATGCATTAATTGTGTTAGATATCGTGGCTACATACAATATTTTCATTAACTTTTCCCTTCCCCACCGCAAATAGTCCTCACTAAAACCTCATTATATTTCATCATATAAACATTCTCATAAAATTGCCCATTAACGTCTTGGTTGGCTTTCCCAATGATATTATTAAGAATCATCCCAGGAACATTCACCCCACACTCATGTGCATGAGGATATCCCCCACCAAAACGTGGGTTTACTTCAGAAATGTAATACTCACCATTCACTTCAAAAATATCAATATCTATAATTCCCCTTAAGCCTGCTTTCTTAACTAAGTCTTTAATTAAATCAAAGAGCTTATCATCTTTTACTGAAATAGCTTTATCAGTCTCGCCAGCTCTCATTTTAAGTTTTTCTTTAGTGAATATTGCAACAGGTTCACCAGATATCATGTCTATATAAACATCTGCACCGTATTCAGTCCCATCCATAAACTCTTGAATCATAAGATTATCAAATCTGCTAACCAATAATTCAATTTCTTCTCGTGATCCCACTTTACTTATATTGATACTGGCACTACCTCGTACAGGCTTAACAAAAACTGGGTAGTCGATTACTCCAGATCTGATATCTTCATAAAAGACCTCTTTATCTACATAGCTCTTAATTGTCTTAAACCCA
>JAAYHT010000140.1 GCA_012735285.1 Clostridiales bacterium
AAAATGGAAACGAAAAAATGGGCTACTACCACCGTTTATTAATCAAATCAGAAAATTTCTTTATCAAATTAAAAAAGGTGTTGGAGTTTTTAATGTTCCAGCACCTTTTTTGTCTACAGTCTGAAAGTTCTTTCAAAGAAAGAACTTATGGAGACTTGTAAGCAAACCGATAATTTATATCATATTGCAGGCATTGAGAGTATCGGAGTATCCAGATTCTATCATCCAGAGACAGCGAAATATTTTTTAGACACAGTAAAGGATTGTTTTGACATAATCATTGTTGACTCGGGAAATGAATTGGATGATGGATTAGCTATTGGTGCCTTAGAAAATATTGAAGAAAGGTTTTGCATTATAACACAACAGGAATCAGTTTTAAAGAACTATGAAAAATTAAAACCAATTTATAGCAAACTGGGTTTTTGTTTTAATGGGATGATAGTAAATAAACACAATAGTGGCAATTATTATGACCTAGATTATATTTCTAAAAGACTCTCGATTTGTTCTGACCAAATCTTAAAAGTAGAAATGACGGATTATTATCTGCAGGCGGAAATGGATCGCTGTACCCTGATAAATTACAACGATAAAAATTACATAAACGATATTATCGAACTTTCAAATCAAATACTAAACAAATGTGATTTAGATATTTGCATTAAGAGGAAAAGAAAATGGAGAAGTTTTATTTAGATCAGCATCTTGCAGCAAAAACAAAATCTAGTAACCAACAAGAGATGAGTTTTGAAAAGCTGTGCGCAATGATACAGGAGGATTTTATAAGAGAATGGAATGATGATAGGCGGGACTTACATGCTACTTTAGAGCTGCAGAAAAAAGCTATCATAGGTTATAAAAATGAAGTTGCATACTTTCTGGAGAAAATAAATTCTTTAATAAAAGAGTACCAGGCAGCAGAAGCTGTCTATCCTCCATGGTATAAATCCTTAGCAGAAGCCATATATCATGAAAATTGGGGGCTTGCTGGAGTATCCGAATGGTTTTCAGAGGAATTTGCTGAAAGCAGTTCGGCTAAGATAATTGGCGAAAGAATATATTTCATGAAAGATGGGGTCATGAAATTAATGCCGCAGAAAATATCTAAGGAACGCCGGGAACAGTTAATAAGGGCATTCTTACTTTTAACCCCTGAGGAAAGATTAGATAAAGAATTCCATGAAATATATCTTTTAGACGGTACACGAATAACTATTTTTAGAGGGCAGATGACTAAACAAGATCAAGATGTAATTATACTCAGAAGGTACATAATCCCCAAATACACTTTTGAAGAGCAAGCAAATAGAGGGACCATACCAAAAGAAGCCATCCCTCTATTTCGCTCCATGGTTGACCTGGGCTATAACGTAGCGTTTGTAGGAGCAGTAAGAACAGCAAAAACCACATTCTTATCAACCTGGCAGAGCTATGAGGATCCTAATCTTGAAGGTGTTATGGTAGAAACCGACCCTGAAATACCAATGCATTTACTTATACCTGATGCACCGATTGTTCAGCTGATAGCAGATGATGAGAAATTGAGAGGGATTTCTAAGAACTTGCTGAGAAGTGATGCGGATTACTTCATTATGGCTGAAGCTAAAGACGGAAATGCTTTAGATACGGCATTAAGGATTGCAAGTAAGGGTACAAGGAGGATGAAGATAACGCTTCACTTAAGGGATCCTTTGAATTTCCCAAGGGATATCGCTTGGGATATTGCAAGATCTTTAGGTGGAGATGTTGACATCATATCAAAACGGGTTGCCTTAAGTTTCGATTATGTATTTCATATTATCCAGCTGAAGAATAAGAGTAAAAAACGACTTAATAGCATATATGAGCTATCTTTTGATAGATCAAACGACAAAATTATTATGAATAAAATCTGCGCTTATAACCACAAAACAGATGATTGGTGTTGGAACAATACAATAAGCGAGAGTAAAAGAGAATTGGGCGAAGAAGAGAGTCTAGAAGCTTTTAATATTTTCTCTAAGCAACTCTCAATTCTTGCTGAAAAATATCCAATGAAAGGTACGGGAAATAAACATGCTTAAGATTATATTTATCAACGCTATTATCTATCTTTTAATCGTATATGGCTTAATAATGCTATTCTACGAGCCTATAAGAATCGCATATTACAAGCTCATATTAAGAGGAAGACTTAGAACTAATATACCTAATAAAGGAAAACTTGAGCTAGCTGTTGCCAGAGCTCTACATACCAGTTTAGGAAAACCAGTCTCGCCCGATGCTTTTATAGCCATTTTAGCAATAATCTTTATCACCTTCTTTTTAATTAGTATTAAGACTCTACCACTTATATTTTCAATTATGATTTCTTCTTTAATTACTTCCTTACCCTGTTTGCTTATTTGGATTAGGCTGGAAGCAATAAGGAGGAGGGGCAGTCATGAAGGTGAAACTTTAGTATCAAAATTTTTACGCCAGTATAGGCTTACCAATTACAATGTATACGAAACTCTTGAGCGTATAGTGGAAGCTAAAATTGATATTAAGAATACGAGAAGGCTTATTTATAAACTTTTAATCGATCTTAGGAGTACCGGCAGCCCTAGAAAAATAAAAGAGGCGACAGAAGATTTGGCCTATGCAATACAAACAAATTGGAGCAATATGTTAGCTCACAATATTTATATTGCGGCTACTAAGGGAACGAATGTAACGCTAGCTATTGAAGATATATTAATCCAGCTTCGAGAGGCTAGAGCAATGGTGGAAGAGAGGAAACGACTTAACAATGAAGCTACCAGAATGACCTATTACATGGTTCCTTTAGTCTATCTTGCAACTGGCTTTATGGCAGTTAAATACTTAGACTTGCCATTAAAAAGATTTTTATATAACCAACTATATACTCAGGAAGGTTTTGTGATATTTATACTGATTATCTTCTTCTTTGTTGGGAATATAGCCCTTCTTTCACTTGTAATTAATCAGCGTTTCGATTATTGAAGGAGAGCGATATGAATATAACCTTAGGTATAAACATTTTATTGATAACAATAGCGCTTATAGGAGCAATTTTAATATGGAGCGGTTATAGGAATCGAAAGTTGGTTATGGCTAAGCGGTGGAGAATTAAAGTAGATGAGCCGAAATTAAAAGATTATCCTCCATTTTCGTGGATTAAATCCTATCTAGTTAAACAGAAGAAAGAAAAGATGGACATAGAAATATACGAGGCCATATCTTTTCTTAGAAACATAACTTCTATAGGCGGGGGATATACCAGCGCTGATTCAATATTAGATCAGCTTAAAGAGCATAGGGGGCTGCTTTCTCCAATATACAGCAGAATGCTTAGACTGCTTAGGCAAAACCAAAAAGAAGAGGCTATAAATTATTTCTACAATGCAGTAGGAACAGAAATTAGCAAAGATTTTGCAAGGTTATTGATTCAGTGGGATGAAATCAATCCTAAGGATCTTATGGAGATATTACTGTCGCATCAAAAGAATATAAAGGAAGTAAGACTAACTATACAAAAAAGACGAGATGAAATGATAAGCGATTTTATATATCTACCTGTTGTTTTTAATGTCATGCTGGTATTTATTAATTTCATCTATGTAAGTTATTTAATTGATCAAAAAGAAATGTTAACGATGATATTTTAAATGAAAGGGGTTAATAAGATGAAACAATTAATTGTAATGATCTCGATGATAGCTTTAGGTATCGTTTTAGCAGGATTTGTTATGGGGTTTGAAGAATCGGCAGAAAGAATTACAAGTTCGATAGAAGAAAGGATAGAATATGAAACTATTATAGGAAGTGATTAAACTCTGGAGGCAGCAGATGAAACAACTTATAGTGATGTTGGTTATGGTAGTATTAGGCATTGCAATTTTTAACCTAATCGCAGGTGATGAAGGTCATTCTATATTAAATGTAATGAAAGATGTTTGGGAAGAAGAAATTCAAATTAGGACAAACTATCCATAATTAGGAGGAAAGAATGAAGCAGTTAATTGTATTAGCGGCCATCCTTCCCCTAATGCTTATATTCATGGCACAATACACCTTAGATCAAAAAAATAGCGTTGCAATAAGCATTCTCCAAGAACAAGTATATACAGCAAAAGAAAAAGCCAAACAGGAGGGCTGCTTTACTGAAGAAATAAAGAATGAGTTAAAGCAAAATATCAGCAGGGCCTTAAACATTGATGAAGAAGAAATAATTATCGACGCTACTGAAACTAGGCAGTATAGAATAAACTACTTTGACCCATCGGGACAACGAGGCATAATTCACTACAGTGTATCGGTGCCGATAAAAAAGATAATGGCTGGAGGGAATTTATTAGGAATTGGAAAGGACAAAAACACTGCAATTTATACTGTTTCCGGGAGTACGGCTAGCGAATATTTGCCGAAAAAGAATTAGCGGGGGATTTTATGAAGGTTTTTATTGTATTCATCGGACTACTGATTTTAAATTTGACCTTTATAACATATCAGGGAGATCTTCATCGTTATGTTCAGCTACAGAATTACCTAAAAGCCGTGGCAGAAGAATGTGCATCGGGCGCATCCTTATATTACGATGAAGAGGCATACAGTCAAGGTTTGATGGTAATAAATAGGGGTGAGGCAATAAAATATGTTGAAGACAGAGTAAACAGAGCTTTTAATTCCCTGAACTTAAAAGGTAAACAAAGCCTTACATATGATATTGAAATCCTTGATGACAGCAAGGATGACAGTTTATCCCCATACGTTATTGTAACATTAAGATTAAATACTAATGACCTATTTCGCTTGTCGTTTCTGAAGGTCGACAGTGTGGTCAGAAGTGCCAAATACGAACTTGTGGATTACGGAGGGGGATGATACAATAAAAGTCACATCAAATATCTGGAAGAGTATAGATAATGAACCGGGATTTTGATTATAAAAAAAGGATTTGGGAATTAGATTTTTTAAGAGGATTTTGCATTCTATTGATGATAATAGATCATATTTTCTATGATCTGGCATTTATATTTCAAGAAGAGTGGTTTGGCGGTATAGAGGGAGAAGGCTTACTTTACTTAATTACAGATTTCTCAAGAACCGTTTATTTCCCATCGCTTGCAAGGAAAATTATAAGGCCTATTGCAGTATTCCTTTTCATCTTTATATCCGGGATCAGCTGCTCTTTTAGTCACTCAAATATTAAAAGAGGCATAAGGTTGGCAGTCGTTGCTCTAGCATTGACTGCTGTAAACTTTGGGTTGGATTTTCTAATGCAGCAGCAGGATCAGCTCACAATTCGATTTGGCATTCTTCATTTGCTAGCTTCTTCAATTTTAATATTTTGTCTGTTGAAAAGGCTTGGGAAATTAGCCATGGTTGTAATAGCCATCCTAGCAATAATATTTGGTACCTACTATTTATATAATCCTTTAGAAACTAATATTAGCTACATGGCTATCTTAGTTAAGAGCACAACCAATTTATACTCCGCTGACTATTTCCCAATACTACCTTTTATAGGCTATTTTTTAATAGGAGCAGCATTAGGTCCTTTGCTTTATAAACATCGAACATCTTTATTCCCAATAGACAATCTAAATCGGATTAGACCGGTATTATTTTTTGGACGCAATGCTTTGATTGTATATCTGATTCATCAGCCGGTAATCTATGCAATACTTTATCTGATAGGTTGGATAAGATAATCTTAAGGCTTTTCCGAAAGATTAAATTATGTGAGTTTGTTTTATTTCTAGAAAGTTAATTTCTTTATTAACCTTATTATCCAAATTGATCGCCTAATAAGGGGGATATTATGAAATGAACAAGCGCAAGATTTTTATTAAATTTTGATAATTGCTCTGATCGCTGTATTTGCTATTAGCTGTTATTCGGGAAATCAGAACAACAAAGCCATAATAGGCCAAATGCTTGTAAACATCTATGATAATCAACATTTTGCTTTGGTGCGTGTCCAAAAGAACCTGGAAAATCGAAGCGATATGATGCTTATGTATCAAAGTGATCAACTTGGCAATTTATTAAACTATAATTTTGCTGTCGGAGACACAAAGCAGCCTGGGCATTTACTTTACGAAGATTTATTTAAGGAAATAAGTATTGTTTGCGACGAAAACCGTACTGAGCAAGAGCGAGAAGAGGCGCGTATAAGAGCTATAGCATTTGCAAAACAACTTATCGAAATAAGAGAAAAAGTAGATGAGTTCTGTACTAATGAACTTCGATGGTATCAGCTGGGTCCTCCCAGAGACAAAAAATTATTTAGACAAAGATTATTAAATTATTATAAATTACTAGACCGCCATAATAAACTATATCAAAAAATCGATGCATACATCTACGATTATTATTTATATCCTGTTGTATAAGAATAATCTTAATTGCACCACTCTTCTAATAAGTTCGATATTCTTGACAAACACTAGATGATAGCTATAATGAAATTATCAGAGAAACATTGGTAAATGCGATGAAGAGGCTACCACCTCGGAGCAGCTCCTGATGAGGGATGCCGGCATAACTATTATGTCGTTATCTAAATGAAGTAATAGTTTGGGTGGAACCGCATATGAATTATGCCCCAAGCATTGTATTTACAATTGCTTGGCTTTTATATTTTAGGAGGTATAGGTTATATGGAAAAAGAAGGAATTATGGAATACAAGGAGTTTGAATCAAGCGATTTGAGTCACGCTTTCAGACACACTTCTTCACATATTTTGGCCCAGGCAGTAAAGAATTTATTCCCAGAGGCAAAATTGGGAATAGGGCCTGCCATAGATTATGGATTCTATTACGATTTCGATTTAGAACATCGCTTCAGCGATGAAGACCTTAAGAAAATTGAAAAAGAAATGAAAAAAATTGTTAAGGAGAATCTATCCTTAGAACGCTTTGAATTGCCTAGGGAAGAAGCAATAAAATATATGGAGGAGATGGGTGAACCTTATAAAGTTGAATTAATCAACGATCTTCCAGAAGATGAGGTTATTTCTTTCTATAAGCAGGGAGATTTTGTAGATCTTTGTGCAGGTCCCCATGTTGAATCGACAGGAGAAATCAAGGCTTATAAACTTACAAGTGTGGCAGGTGCCTACTGGAGAGGTAACGAAAAAAACCCCATGCTCCAGAGAATATATGGGACATCTTTCCCGAAAAAAGAAATGCTAAAAGACTATCTTGCTATGCTTGAAGAGGCTAAGAAGAGGGATCATAGAAAGATCGGAAAAGAGATGGATCTCTTCGTAATTAATGAAGAGGGGCCGGGTTTCCCATTTTTCTTACCAAATGGCATGGTAATAAGGAATGAGCTAGAAGCATTCTGGAGAAAGATTCATAGAGAAAAGGGCTATCAGGAGATAAAGACTCCCCTTATACTCTCTGAAGAACTTTGGCATACATCTGGCCATTGGGATCACTATAAGAACAATATGTATTTTACAAAGATAGATGATGGAGACTATGCAATAAAACCTATGAACTGCCCGGGAGCAATGTTAGTATACAAGAGGAAAATGTATAGCTACAGAGACTTTCCGATGAGGATATGTGAATTGGGACAGGTTCATAGACATGAACTATCCGGAGCATTGCATGGTTTGATGAGAGTGCGTACCTTTACTCAGGACGATGCTCATATTTTCATGTTGCCTGAACAGATCAAGGATGAAATTGTAGGCGTTATAGACATGATAGATTCAGTATATAAGCTATTTGGATTTAAGTATCACGTAGAATTATCTACAAAGCCGGAAAAATCTATGGGAACTGAGGAAGAATGGGAGCGTGCTATAAACGCCCTAAAGGCTGCAATGGAAGAAAAGGGTATGGAATATATAATAAACGAAGGAGACGGTGCTTTCTATGGACCTAAGCTTGACTTCCATCTGGAGGATTCTTTAGGGAGAACATGGCAGTGCGGTACTATTCAGCTAGACTTTCAGATGCCTCAGAGATTTGATTTAACCTATGTGGGAAGCGATGGAGAAAAGCATAGACCTGCTATGATACACCGTGTAATCTTCGGAAGCATAGAAAGATTTATTGGTATACTTACTGAGCATTTTGCAGGTAAGTTCCCATTATGGCTTGCTCCTGTTCAGGTTAGGTTGCTGACTGTAACTGAAAAGCAGAATGAATATGCAAAGGAGCTTGAAACGCTCTTTAAAGAAAATGGTCTAAGAGCCGAGCATGATGGTAGAAACGAGAAGATAGGTTATAAGATTAGAGAAGCTAGAAATCAAAGAACTCCATATATACTTGTAATAGGTGAAAGGGAGGTTGAAGCAAGGACAATCACCGTGAGATCCAGCAAGGAAGGCGAACTTGGCGAAATGTCTCCTGATGAGCTGATTGCAAAACTGAAAGAAGAAATCGAAACCAAAGCTTGCTAAGTTCTTATCTTAGCGAAGCATTTGTTTAACTGTTCTTCTTTTTCAGCTTCACTTAGCTTTAAAGCGCCGTACATGTCATCCATGAGTTGGAGGCCTTCAGCTGTTAGGGAGACCTGGAATCTTCCGTAGATAAAACTCTTATTGAAGTCAACAAGGCCTCTTTCGCTGAGAAATCGCAGCTGATATTTGATTTCTGAGTAATAGCCACCATTTATTTGAGCAGGGTGCAGCTTAACAGTAACACCAGCCTTCTTGCCAGAAAGATTATAGACTGTCTTTAAAATTTCAAGGCGTGTGTTTACTGGATTGGTCAATACGGGCATTGCCTTACCTCCTTGGAATTAATATAGTTATTATAACAATTTAATAGCTAAAAAGCTATTAAATGTGGAGGATTATCATGTATGGGATGAAGGAAAAAGAAAGATATAGAGGCGGAGTTTTTTTAACCAGAACGAGCAACTCGCTAGAAGCTGACATTTTAGAATCAAAGCTAAGAAGCGAGGGAATTCCTGTAGTCCGCAGATATGTAGGACCAAGCAACGCTTTGGAGATTATAATGGGTAGCAACATTACCCATCCTATAGATTTATATGTTCCGGAGGAAACTTTGGAAGATGCTAAAAATATTATTATAGCAGTACCGATTATAACTGACGATATTGATGAAGAAGAATAACGTGAGCCACACCCTATAATAGTGTGGCTCTATATCATATACCCCTTATTTTAGAAAATCTATTCCTTCATTTAAATATCCTGTAATATACTCGAAATATCCTTCGTATCCTTCATCAACTTTTACTTTTATCAATATCCTATATCCATTATTGTAATCTACTAAACTATCATCATAGGTTTCGAGTATTTTTTCAATTTTGTTTATATCTGTAATCTGAATTAGAGGGTGTTCAGACCCTATTGGAGCATCAACAAACTCTATAGTAACATAGGGATCTATTACTTCCTGGTTATAAGAATATATATTGATGTATTCTACACTTTCAGGTGCTATATCAAAGTTATATCCATTGTTTTTTAGCCAATTTATTGTATTGCTGGCGTTGTGAGGAATACTAAAGTTTGCATAACCGTTTCTATCCCTTCTTCCGATAGCATCCTTGTCTGTATATGAATAGGAGATCTCAGCTGTTGCATATTTATTTTTAATACTGATAAGGTCTTCAAAGGACATGTCGCGCAAGTCTTTTTCCATGCAAGCAATTAGTTCTTCTATTTCATCTTTCTTATATATCTCGTGGACTTCATGCAGTTTGCCATATAACCTAATAGAATCATATTTTTCTGCCCCGAGATTATATAGTGAGTTTATAGCCTTATATTCTAGAGATTCAAATACTTTAGCCATATCTTCATTATTAGCGAAGAACTCATAATCAATATTATAGGCTCTATTCATATTTAGGATGCCGCCGGTGTCATATTCTATGGTTATATT
This sequence comes from Clostridiales bacterium, assembly GCA_012735285.1. GTDB lineage: Bacteria > Bacillota > Clostridia > Peptostreptococcales > Anaerovoracaceae > JAAYHT01. Next base: position 9,868 of record JAAYHT010000140.1, read on the forward strand.
GCTTCTAAAACGGTTGGAATCGGGATTTTCAAACCTATTTTTGTTTTGTACAATATTCCTGTGAAATTCGGTTATAGCTTTGATATTTTCAGGATCTTTGAGTTTCTTCTTTTCATCGTTATAATGATAATTTGATAAAACGCTGTTGAACCCATCGGAGATAATAATGCTATCTACCTTTTGAGGATTAGGAACTCTGCGCTCAAAACCTGCCGCATCAACATTTAATCCAACTAGGAATAGTATTGCAATCAATGCATACACCAAGAAACTCTTTAAACCACTTTTATTAAATATGTGAATTGATTTAGTGACTATCATTTGCGCAATAATAAAGGAAATAACTGTTCCTGCAGCAAAACCTGTATACATATATAACATGCTGCCGCCCAGCTCTTTAAAATAGATTCCAAGCAGCGTCATTCCAAGGAAAGTTATTATATAACATATGATAGGTTTCATAAACTCAAAGGTTAAGGAGTCAGTTGCCCTTTCCAGCTTCCTTCTGTTATAGAGCAGCTTAGTTATGATGATCATTACAACAAATGTTAAGATGTAGTAAAGGGTTGCTAAAACACTAAACGAACCCTGTGAGTTTAAGACTCCTGTGTATGGTGAAATTGATAGTGCGATATCATCCCAGTCTCCTGAAAGATTGAATCCAAAGAGGAAGAGGTCGAAATAAAAGTTAAATATCGTATAAAGTATTGACACAATAAAGATAAAGAAAAAGGACATGAAAAGATGCATCAGGTTATTGCCTGTAATAATACCAGCAAAAACCGAGATGGTGTATAAAACCAATACGATAACAATTGATGTCCATATCCAGTTTACTATCTCTACTCTAGTAAATACGTTAACTGTGTCAATGGTTAAACTGTCTCCATACCCCCATTGTTTATAGGCAGGCTTGCTAATTAGTAAAAGGATTATACCGTTTATAACAATAGGGGACACAGTGAGTATGATTCCTGATACAAAATTACTATTAAAAAGATTATCCCTGGTGAAAGGTAGGGAATGCATTACTGCTACTGAGCTTGTGGCCTGGAGGTAGCGGTAAAGTATTACAGCTGTTAGTACAGGCATAAAAAGGTGGGCCCCCATATAAAAGGGCTGAAGATTGTGCAATGACATTTCTATATAGTTTGCTATGTTGTTTATATTACGATATGCCATAAGTATGGGGAAAACTCCCGATAGGAAATACACTAAGAAGAAGACTACAGGTATAGCCCATAACCTTCTAAGGTTTTCTTTTATTAAAGGTAATGAAATACTAAAATATGATGCCTTCGATCTCACTGTCCCCACCTCCTAACTCATATATAAATATTTCTTCCAAAGATAAGGGCAATAGATCATAAACAAGTGGATCCTTTTGTTTAATGATCTGATCAACCATATCTTTACGATTTCTAACAATTAAAAGCTCAACTGAACCGCGTTTTTCTCTATGAAGGACGTTAAGTTTCTCATATATTTCATCAGAACTATCCCTAAATGCTACTTGTATCTTATGGATATCGGATTTCAATTCATCCAGATCTCTCTCTATTATCATCCTACCTTTATTAAGTATACCTATAGAATCGCAAATCCCTTCCATTTCCCTAAGATTGTGAGATGAAACCAATACTGTCATTTCCCTTTCAGCCACATCTTCTACGATAAACTTCCATACCAGCTTTCTTATAATCGGATCTAATCCATCAATCGGTTCATCAAGTATTAGAT
>JAAYHT010000017.1 GCA_012735285.1 Clostridiales bacterium
ATCTCATAAGCCGCTCTTACTCTTCGCTTCAACATATCAGGATTATCGAAATATAAAAGCATGTCTTTCATCATCACTTCAAATGCCGAAGATAAAAGACCGTCTCCTGCTAGTATGGCGATATCCTCCCCAAAAACCTTGTGGTTAGTTGGTTTGCCTCTTCTTAAATCATCATCATCCATAGCTGGTAAATCATCATGAATCAGAGAATAAGTGTGGATGTATTCAATGGCACACGCATAAGGAAGAGCAAGTTTAATATCGAAATTACAGAATTCACAAGCTGCCAAAAGTAATACCGGACGTATACGCTTCCCTCCGTCAACTAAACTGTAGCGCATAGAGTCATAGAGTGTAATACTCTTCTGATCTATATCAGGCAAAAAATCCAAAAGATGATCATCAACGAAGGTCTTTAAACGTAAGTAATCTTCGTTTAACAAAATACAGTACCACCTTTCTTAAATCAGGACGAAAAATCCTGCAACTCCCCTTTATTTCTATCATAAACTAGAACTTTTTGTTTAGCTTCATCTAGTATTTCTTTGCACCTTTTATAATACTTCATTCCGCATTCAAAATTCTGTAAAGCGTCTTCTAAAGTTATTTTATCACTTTTCAGGGCTTCAGAAGTATCTTCTAATCCTTTTAAGGCTTCTTCGAAACTTAATTTGTTAATTTCGTCCATTTTTTCCCCCTAATCACCTTATTTACAGAGCATCTAATTTTACCATCTTTAAAATTTACAGTCAAGGAATCCCCAGGCTTAAAGGCCTCTACACCCATTGCAAGTTGGCCTTTTTCAGTTGATATGATAGCATAACCCTTATCTAATATTGCATATGGGTTTAAACTTTCCAATCTTAATTTTAGCTCCTCTATTCTCATGGAACAATTCAATATAAATGTTTCGATAGAATAAAAGTTTTGTCTGGCAAGATTTAAAGTATACATTTCTGACATCTTTATCTTATCCGATATTTTACTCCTTAGTGCATCAATATTATGCCTGTCCACTAGTAAATTATTATATTCAATTATTTGCTTAATCTTTTGAAGTAATTCATCAGCCATGTCTTCAATTGTCTCATCCAAAAGTGACACTTCTGGAACTGCAATCTGGGCAGCTTCGCTAGGGGTTGCAGCACGCCTATCAGCAACTAAGTCCGCAATAGTAAAATCTGTCTCATGACCAACAGCTGAGATTATTGGGATTTCCGATAAGAATATGCTTCTTGCAACTATTTCTTCATTAAAAGCCCATAGATCCTCTAAAGAACCTCCTCCTCGTCCCAGGATTATAACATCTGTTTCGGGAAATAGCTCATTTACCTGAGCAATTCCCTGGGAAATATCGGCTGCTGCGCCTTCGCCCTGAACTAAACATGGGTAGACAATAATATCTATTATGTTATTCCTTTCCCTTATTATCTTTATTATATCTCTTACAGCAGCTCCGGTGTCCGATGTTATTATTACAACTTGTTTAGGGAATTTCGGGATACTTTTTTTATACTTAGGATCGAATAATCCTTCCTTTTCAAGCTTGGCTTTTAGCTTTTTAAAAGCTAAGGAAAGGTTACCCTCTCCCTCTACTGATATGTCTCTAACATTAAGTGAATAAGTGCCTCCCTTTTCGTAGACATAAATATAGCCTGATACGGTAATCTCCATTCCTTCAGCCAATTCATAACGAAGTTGATTGTAATCTTCAGGTGATATGTAGCAATTAATTCTGCTGTTTTGATCTTTTAAAGTAAAAAAAATATGACCTAGTCCATGGAATTTCAAGTTAGATACTTCACCAATTACCGAAACATTGCCTAATAAAGGATCTGTTTGGAGAACACGCTTAATATAAGTATTTAATTGAGTTACGCTGATAGGTTTTATTGCCATATCTTACTTCCTCCTAGCAATGCGAGTCCAACAGCATTATCTGTAGACAAAGAGGCATGTCCAAATTCAATAATAACTTCTTTATTATCAAAATAATCATTAAGGCGTTTTCTAATAAACTTACTGGCCGCAACTCCGCCGGTCAAAAGAATCTTTTTACAGCCTTTGGCAATTACTGCTTTCTCTATCCATTTAATTAAGCAGTTTGATATCTCGTAAAAAATGCTAAAGACTAGCTGCTCTTTTTTAGTTTCAACAATTAGCCTTTGAGCCTGCGTTTCTAAACCCGAAAGATTTATGTCCAATTCATCAAAAGGAATTCTTTTAAGAATACTTACACCTTCATAGCCCAATACTAACTCGTCCATTTCTTTACCTGCAGGAAAGGACATCCCTAGTGCTACTCCTATCCTATCAATTACTTGTCCAAATGAAATATCCTTACTTCCTCCTATCTTTTCAACCCTATCACCGTCAACACACAGTAATTCACAGGTGCCGCCGGATAAGTGAAAGGCAAGATAGCTATCACCTATCTCAAATCTTGTCCCATAAGAGGCGGCAGCTAAATGACCTTCTTAGTGAGAGAATTTAAATAAGGGGATGGATAAGCTACTAGCGATTACACTCCCTATTGTTAATCCCGCTTTAAAAACAGGCATATATGAGCCTTCTGCAGGTCTAGGTCGATCGCTAACAGCAATTGCTTTAATGTTTTTATTATCTATGTCAAATAGTGCATTTTCAATTAATAAAGGCAGGTTTTCTAGATGCTGAAACAGGGCGTGAGATTGTCTTAGACCTCTTTCGCCCTGTTTGACTCTTAGAGTCTTTCTTTCATCTTTTATTATGTTTTGATTATAATCTACAATAGCTATAGAAGTAGTATAGTTACTAGTATCTATAGCCATTACAAATTCATTAGTTTCTTTCATTTTTACCCCTTGAAATACGACCGAGAATGCCATTTACAAACTTCCCGGAATCTTCTGTGCCAAATCGTTTAGCTAGTTCTACAGC
>JAAYHT010000003.1 GCA_012735285.1 Clostridiales bacterium
CCTATAAAGATAGTATTTGAAAATGTGAAGGTAACTTCAAATACGGTCTTTCTGCCACCCTGCAGTTTCATTAGCCTGGCTAGGATTTTGCCTGTGAGATAGAGAAGCAGGGTATAGGCAATTATTATCATCAAGTAAAGCAGGGTAGCTTTGAAAAGCTCCTTAGAGAACCTGTCATATAATCCTATAACTGCCAGTGCAGGGGCTGCGATCTTGACAACTATTACAGATAGAACTGTTGAGGTGTTTTCAGGCCAATATTTTTTATAGGTGAACCAAAAGCCAATGCAAAAAATAATAAAGATTATGAAAACACTCAGTATGCCATTTAACATGATTAACCTTTCTTTCCTATATTCTGAAATTAGCAAGATTTATATTGTACTTGTTAATTCTTCTATATAAAGTACGTTTAGAAACCCCTAATGTTATGGATGCTTTGCTGACATTGCCGTTTTCTGCAGCAAGGGCTTTTATAATTTCTTCATATTCCTTGCTCCTTGTAGGAGGTACGCTTTCACCATAGCTGTTTTGGAAGAGCTGGTCCTGCATTAAAATTTCATAGGGCAACTCTGCCTCTGTAATCCAGTCTCCCTGTACTAGATTTAGGGCTCTTTCAATTGCATTTTCAAGTTCTCTGACATTTCCCGGCCAGTTGTATGTAAGCATTAAATCCAATGCTTTTTGGGAGATGCCTTTGACTCTTTTATTCATTGTCTGTCCATAGATTTTAATAAAGTGTTCAGCTAATACTATTATGTCTTCCTTTCTTTCCCTTAATGGAGGTATGTAGAAGTCCAGCACATTGAGACGGTAATATAAGTCGCTTCTAAAGCGATTGCTTTTGACTGACTCAAGGAGGTTTCTATTTGTAGCAGCTATTATGCGCACATCCACCTGCTTTGCTGTTTTGCCACCAATTCTTACTACTTCCTTTGTCTGTATAACCCGCAGCAATGATGCCTGCATTTCAAGGGGCATATCGCCGATTTCGTCTAAGAATATGGTACCGCCGTCGGCCAGGTTGAACTTGCCGGGGTAGCCTTCCTTACTTGCTCCTGTGAATGCACCTGACTCATAGCCAAAGAGTTCACTCTCTATCAAACCCTTTGGAAGGGATCCGCAGTTAATAGCGATAAAGGGTCCTTTAGAACGGCTGCTGGAATTGTGAATAGCCTGGGCTAAAAGATCCTTCCCCGTACCGCTTTCGCCGAATATGAGGACATTGGAGTCGCTTTGGGATGCAATTCTACCCAGATCCTTGATTTTTAGGATGGCAGGAGAATTTCCAACTATGCTGTCAAAGGTACATTTAGCAGTAAAGCCGCTGAATCTATGTACCATACTATGTATTCTCTTAAGTTCATCTATGAAAAGCACGGTGCTGATTTTCTCATGTTCATCATTGTAGATTATAGAAATTGAAATGGAAAGGTTCAGCCTAATACCGTTTGAGTTTACTACAGAGAACTCCTCATTTTCAATATTTGTGTTGATATCGAGCAAATTGATGGATGCCGTTTCCATGTCCAAGATGTTTACAATATTCTGGTTTCTCAGCTGTTCTGGGCTGAGCTTAAGTATTCTGGCTGCACTGCTGTTGTATTGAGTGATTATGCCAATGTTATCAAACATTATAATCCCTGATCCCATGGACTGGATCGTACTGTTGAGCTGTTTGTTTATGATGGAGATCTTGTTATAGGCGCTTCTCATCTCCATCTCTTTTTGTATTCCGTCCACAGCGGCGCATACCATTCCAAGGGTATGTATGCTCACAGATTCCATAGGACCTACCATATCGAGGCAGCCTACTATTTTACCCTGCTGATCTCTTATAGGTGCAGCAGAGCATACATAGCTGTGGTGTGGTTCTATGTAATGTTCGCATCCCCATATCTGAATGGGCTTTCCTGTAGCTAGGCATGTACCAATTCCGCTTGTTCCTGCATGCTGTTCGCTCCTATTGCATCCTACAGCCAGCCCGGTCTTTTTTGCCTTTTCTTTTATAGCTGAATCTTGACCAATCAGATCTATTACTGTACCATTAACATCAGTAAGAGCAATGATAAAGTTGGATCCTTTTATAAATGAATATAGGTTCTGGATATAGGGGTGGGCTATGGATATGAGTTCGGAATTGTATGACAAAATCCTATTCATTGTAGCCTTGTCAACCACCTTATCCTTTACTTCCAGAGGGGAGACCTGGTAGGATCTTGCCCGTTTCCATGATTCAAGCACAACGGGCCTGATTCCCGGAAGTTCCTCAGGAAAGGGTTCGCCTGATTTTACGTATTTAACCCAGTATTCATAAACTTTTTTCTGATATTCTTCATTAAACTGCATATTGATTACCTTCCTTATGTTTAAAATTTTAACATATATAGAATGAAAGTACAATCTAAAATGACAAAAATGTGCCAGCAAATGACACTTTATTGGCACGGACATGACACTCCCCATACAATTTGCAATTGACCCTTAGGGGTTAGAAAAAATTCCTAACTTATACAAGCTGCTAATTTTAAGCTTTAACAGCTATAAAAATAAATTTTTAACACAGACATAAATATTGGCATATGAATTGCTTATAATATTAGTTGGTAAATAAGCTAAAGCTAAAATAAAATTTAAGGAGGTTAATGTTATGCCAAAAGCAGGAATGAATGGCGTTGATTTTGAAGCTAACGTCGATTTTAGGAAACTGCGCAAAGATCGCTTAGAAAAGGCAAGAAAGAGCATGAAGGATCATGGACTTAAAGCTCTTGTTTGCTATGACTTTGACAACATCAGATACATTACAGGAACACACGTCGGTGAGTGGAACCGCAATAAGATGAACAGATATTGCATCCTGATCGACGAAGTTGAACAACCTTTCCTATTTGACCCTGCTTGTCCATCAAAGAGACAAAGAGTTGACTGGCTTGACAAGGATCACATCATGCCTGCAGTAGGATCAATGAGAGGATCCATCCCTGTAGAAGTAGGCATGGTTGAAAAAGTAACAGATCAGATCGTTGGTTATCTGAAAGAATACGGAGCTGATCAAGGTAAGGTAGGAATGGACATTGTAGACGTTCCACTTATTCGTGCTCTTGAAAAAGCTGGTATTGAAGTTGTTGACGGGCAACAGGCTCTGCTTGATGCTAGAATCATCAAGACTGAAGAAGAAATTGAACTTCTGAAGACATCAGCTGCTATGGTAGACGCTGCTTACTATGACCTTGCTAAGGCTCTAAGACCTGGAATTATGGAGCATGAACTAGTAGCTATCGCTAACTATAAACTATATGGTTGGGGAGCAGAACTAGTAGAGTTCGTTAACAGTATTTCAGGTATCAGAGGCAATCCTCACAGCCACACATTCTCCAATAGAATGATCAGACCTGGAGAGCTTATCTATTTCGATATCGGAAACACCTACAATGGATATAAGACATGCTACTACAGAACCTTCTCATGTGGTGTTCCAAATGCTGATCAGAAGAAAGCTTATGACAGAGCTCTCAAATGGCTCAGAGATTCTATTAAGCAAATCAAAGCTGGTAACACTTCTGCAGACGTTGCAAAATGCTGGCCTTCAGCTACTGAACTTGGTTTCAATAATGAAGAAGAAGCATTCTTGCTACAGTTTGCTCATGGAATCGGCTTAGGTCTTTGGGAAAAACCAGTTATTTCTAGACTATTCTCACTTGAGAATCCATTCGAACTCAAAGAAGGAATGGTATTTGCAATAGAAACATGGTGCCCATCAGAAGACGGTTCAGGAAGTGCTAGAATCGAAGAAGAAGTCGTAGTAAGAAAAGATGGATGCGAAGTAATTACTAAGTTCCCATCAGATGAAATAACATCTTGCGGACTTCCAGGATGTCAATTCCTATAATTGAGTTTCTATATATATAAGTTGATACTAAATTTTAAAGGAGGAGAAACATTATGGCAAAAGTAGGTTGGATAGGACTTGGGAATATGGGTAACCCCATGAGCCGTAACCTGCTCAAGGCTGGTCACGAAGTTACCGTATGGAACAGAACCAAGGCTAAGGCTCAGCAAGTATTAGATGCTGGTGCAAAATGGGCAGATTCACCAAAGGAAGTAGCTGAGCAAAGTGATATCATCTTTACAATGGTTGCTGACGGACCAGTTCTACAGGCAGTAACATTGGGCGACAACGGTGTTGTAGCAGGTCTTTCCGCTGGCAAGATCGTTATTGACATGAGTACTGTAGCTCCTGCAGAATCCTTAAAGGTAAATGACGCTATTGAAGCTAAGGGTTGCAAATTCTTAAGAGCCCCAGTAACAGGAAGTACTGTTTTAGCTGAAAATGCTACTCTAGGTATCCTTGCTTCAGGAGACAAGGAAGCTTATGATAAAGTATTACCTCTGTTTGAAAAAATGGGTAAGAACCAGTTCTACCTTGGCGGAGGAGAAGAAGCTAGAACACTTAAACTTTCACTTAACATGATGATCGGTGTATCTATGCAGATGATGGCAGAAGCTGTTGTACTGTCAGAAAAAGCTGGACTTGACACTAAACAAGTTTGCGAAGTTATTGCTGGCAGCGCAGTAGGTTCACCTCTTGTTAACTACAAGAAAGACGTTATCGTTGAAGGTAAATATCCAGCAGCTTTCAGCGTTAACATGATGAAGAAAGACTTCGACCTTGCATTTGAAGCTGGAAAACAATATGGTGCAGCAATGCCTGTAACAGCTTTAACAAGACAATTCCTAGAAATGTGCACAGCTACAGGTAGAGGAGAAAAAGACTTCTCAGTACTTGTAGAATTGCTAGAAGATATGTGCGATTACAAGAGATAATAACTGGTGGTTCAATTAAAATTTAAATAAAAAATAGGAGGAAGAAAAATGGCTAATTTTAAAGCTTATGTAAAAAACTATTATGACATAATGTCTCAACAACCGCCTGCTCACGTTTTTGCTCGTTCCGCACCTTTTGCAGGCCCAGCATTAATGGGTTATGACCCAAAAGGTAAGGACTGGACCTACCTATATTTCTCAACTTGTGAAATTACCGCTGGTGGTGCAGCATTACTAGCAAACCACGGACCAGCTGACCACATTTTCTACATTTTAGCTGGACATGGCTATTCCATAATGGACGGAAAACGCTATGACTTCGTGACAGGTGACATCATGTGGACACCAGGAAATTGTGACCACGAAATGTATCCAAATGGAACTGAGACATTGAAATTCCTCGTTACCCTTTGCCCACAAGGCTTTAAACAATCCGAGCCATACATCAAGAACGTAAATGATGTAGAAGGTAAAGAAATTGCAGATGGAGTAGTATGCTTCACTCTAGCTTCACCTGAAATTAGTGGTTCTCCAACTCAGGAATTCCACATCGTGGATGTATATCCTGGCGCAAAACTCTCATTGGATACACCAAAATCAGACGTGATCGGTTACATGTTCCAAGGTCAAGCTACAGCTACAGTTGATGGCGAAAAGCTTGAAATGAAGAGAGCAGAAGATACCATTGTTATCCCAATGGGAGCTAAATGGGAAATCGAAAACACCAGCAAACAGGCAGTTCGTTTTGCCTTGTCACTAAGCCCAGCTAGATAAGCTGTAGTTAGGCTGATTTAAAAACTGAATATAGATCGTGAATGTGGGGCAGAATTTGTCTGCCCCATATTTTTAAAAGCAATTTTTAACTATTCCGAAATTAGTATTATACTAAAATGTGAAATTGTCTGTATATTTTAAACAATTTATTTAAATAACTTCTTTACTTTTAGGCTCATAGGAATTATAATGTCTAGTAATTCAAAAGCCTGAGCCATATTTTACAGTACTTAGAAAGTAGGATAACGTATGTTGCCAGTGGTTCTTGGTGCTATTTTAGGTGTCGCTGTCGCATGGTTCAATTTCCGCCTATTGTTAAGAACAGTAGAAGGAGTTTCCAAAACTACTAAATCAACCGAGACTTATGTGTTATCTCGTAATTTGTTGAGGTCGACCCTATATGCTGTAGCTATAATTGCATCGGTTATGCTTGAGCAGATAAATGCTTTGGCAACAGGTGCTGGCATTGTGGCAGTGGCAATAATATATTTTATAAAATACACCAGATCAAAAAGTAATGGAAAGAAAGATGATTAAGGGATATATGGGATAGGGAAATTTACACTTAAAAAGGAGGGGACGCTGTGGCTATCGAACAGATAAAGAAGATAAGAGACGTTGAAGAGCAAGCGGACCAAATAAGAAGGAAGAGTAAAGAGGAAGCGAGAACTATTGCGATAGATGCGGAAAAAGAAGCCGCTATTTTATTAGAGCAGGCTGAACAAGAAGCAGATACCATCTATAAGCAAATTCTCGCCGAAGGGGAAAATAGAGCAAAGGTTGCTTATGATGAAATCATAGATAGAGCTAAAGCCGAATGCGAAGAGATATCTTCACATGCCGACAAGAATATAGAGAGTACGGTTTCCATAATAGTAGGAAGGGTTGTGAGATAGTGTCTATAGCCAGTATGAAAAAACTCTCTGTCATCGGCTTGGCAAGTGAAAAAGAGGCTTTAATGAAAAGTCTGATGCGTCTTGGTGTTGTAGAAATCACAACCCAGGAAGGCAAGATGACAGATGAAGAATGGGGAAAGCTGGTTTTCCAGGATGGAAACGAAAGCGCAGTCTCAGAGTATGAGGGCCGTCTTATGACAGTCCAACAGGCTTTAGATGCTTTTTCAAAATACGGCACTGAGAAGAATCCGCTTTTTCAGACCAGGAAACCAGTAAGTAGAAGTGATTTTGATAACAAGCTAAAAGAAAAAGAAAAGATTGAAGCGGAAGCTAAAGAAATAGCTTCGCTTTCCGCAAGGATTTTAGAATTAAATACCGAGGCCAATAAGGTTGAAGCTAACAAACTAGCTTTGTTGCCTTGGAAGGATTACGATATTCCTCTTGAAGTTCAGGGGACTAAAGAGACAGAAATAGCACTGGGTGTAATTCCATCAGCAGCTGATATAAAAGAGCTTGAAAGGGACTTAAAAGAGAAGACAGAAAGATGTGTCCTAGAGCATATAAACAGCGATACTGAACAACACTATCTTTTCATACTTTATCTCAAGAGTGAGAGAAATGAAATTGAGGAAGTTTTCAAGCTGTATGGCTTCACACGCTCAATGTTTTCTGACTTAAAAGGAAGCGTAGCTTCCAACATTGAAGCCTATGATAAGAGGCTTTCTGATATAGCAGAAGAAAAAGAGAAGGTTATAGAAGAAATTAAATCCCATCAAGATTCAAGAGAAGATATTGAATATCTTCACGACAGCTTGATAATTGAGCGAGATCAGGCTGCAATTAGAAGCAGGCTTCTGCTTACTAAAAAGTCTTTCTATCTTGAAGGTTGGGTACCTAAGATCGCTCAAGAAGAGGTGGAAAAGCTTTTAAATGATCATGGATGCTACTATGAGATAGAGTCTCCTTCAAAGGATGAAGATACACCAATACTGCTATTAAATGGCAAGTTCAGTTCACCTTTTGAAGCTATTACAAAGCTTTATGCATTGCCCAATTCCAGAGAAATAGATGCCACCCCTTATTTTTCACTCTCATATGCCATATTCTTTGGTATGATGCTAAGCGATGCCGCTTACGGCTTGATCCTTACAATCGCAACATTTGCAGTAATGAAGAAATTCAGACTTGAGGGAATGGCAAAACAACTTATAAATATGTTCTTCTACTGTGGAATTTCTACAATTTTCTGGGGAGCAATGTTTGGAGGATTTTTCGGAGATATGGTGGCAGTAATTGCAAGGACCTTCTTTAACTCCGATATTGCACTTAAGCCTTTATGGTTTGAGCCTATGCAGGATCCTATGAGGCTACTTTACTTCAGCTTTTTATTAGGCGGAATACATATATTCCTAGGCATGGCTCTAAATGCTTATCTGTCGATTAAAGACGGAAGAGTGCTTGATGCAGTCTTCGATATAGGTCTTTGGTATCTCTTACTCATAGGTTTAGCGTTGTTGCTGGTGGGAGTTGCAGCTCCATTGGCAAAATGGATGAGCATAATAGGGGCAGTAGGTATACTGGTAACCGGCGGCAGGCACAAAAAAGGAATAGGTAAGATTATAGGAGGTTTTACTAGCCTCTACGGCATTACAGGTTATCTTGCCGACGTATTATCCTACTCAAGGTTGTTGGCTTTAGGGCTTTCAACAGGTGTAATAGGTGCTGTTGTAAACACTATGGGATCACTTGCCGGTGGTGGAGTAAAAGGGTTTATAGTATTCGTAATCGTATTCATCATCGGTCACACCTACAATATGCTTATAAACACGCTAGGTTCCTTTGTCCATTCTTCCAGGTTGGAATATGTGGAATTTTTCGGTAAGTTTTATGAGGGCGGAGGAGAGGCGTTTGATCCTTATAGCGAGAAAACAAAATATATTGAGATTCTAAGGGAGGATAAGTAAATGAGTATAGAAGTTGCAAATCTAGTGTTTAATGGGAGCTATCTTGCAATATTGGGAGCTGCAATAGCGGCATTAGCTGGGATTGGAAGTGCATTGGGAGTAGGTATTGCTGGTGAGGCTGCTTCTGGAGTAGTCGCTGAAGATCCTAAGAAGTTTGGTCAAGCACTTATTCTACAGGCTTTGCCCGGTACACAGGGTATATATGGTTTACTTATAGCCTTCATAATCCTACAGAAGATTGGCATGCTGGGTGGAAGCGGACTTATGGATTTAAGCATTCCACAGGGAGCCTATATCTTCGCCGCATCACTTCCTATAGGATTGATAGGAATATTTTCCGGTCATGCACAGGGTAAGGCTGCAGCAGCCGCAATCATGTTGATTTCCAAGAGACCTGAAGAAATTGCTAAAGGTATGGTTTACACTGCTATGGTAGAAACCTATGCTGTATTAGCACTATTGATTTCCTTCTTAATGGTAAACGGAGTTCAAATTTAAGGATGGATTGACATGAGTATTGAAAAAATTGTAGAGAAAATTTTATCAGAAGCCAATCAAGAGGCTGCTAAAGTTTTAGATAGGGCAAAAGAAGAGAAGGCCAATAAACTTGAAGAAGCTAAGAAGAAGGCTGATCAATTAATTGAGGATGCTAAGAAAAGGGGCAAGGAAGATTCTGAGCTTCTAGTTAGCAGAAGGATATCTGTAGCCGAACTTGAAGCACGCAAGATGAAGCTTCAAACAAAACAGCAGATAATACAAAAGTGTTTTGATTTGGCTTTAGAGAAGCTTGCAAACTTAAAAGAAGAGGATTATATCAACCTTATGGTAGATGCTATCTCCCAAACCGGAGTTAGCGAGGGCGAGCTTATCTTAAACAAAAGAGACCGCGATAAGGTTGGTAAAAAGATAATTGAAAGACTTAATGGAAAACTAACACTTTCCAAAGAGAACATAGATGCCAAGGGTGGCTTTGTCTTAAGACAGGGATCTGTAGAAATTAATTCAACCCTTGAAAGAATGGTGGACTCTATTAAAGAAGAAGTTACACCTGAAATTGTAGAAACTCTGTTCTGATATTAGGAGAGATCTCCTCTGAAGGGAGGGAAGAGATGATAAGCAATCGAGACGACAAGAGCTATGTGTTCGCATCTACAATGGTGCGGAGCGTAGAAAAGAATTTGCTTACAAAGGAAAGGGCAGAAAGTCTTTTAGACTGCAATACTCCTGAAGATGCAATAAAGTTTTTGATTGATTTAGGCTACGGCAAAGGCGCAGAGGAGATTGAAGCCAAGGATTTTGAAAGACTTCTTTCTGAGGAAATTAAAAAAGTTTATGATTTTATTAAAGGAATAGCGCCAAACGAAGCTAAACTATATGCATTTTTATATCCATATGATTATCATAATTTAAAGGTTTTAATGAAGGCTGAGTTTTTAGAGTCAGATCCCGAGCCATACTTGATCGATGATATTGGAACAATTGATGTCAATGAACTACAAATCATGCTAAGGGAGCGCAACTTTGTAGGCATGACAGACAATATGAAGAATGGGGTTCTAGAAGTAGTTGACGTTTATTCTAGAACAAACGATCCCCAGGTTATAGACCTTATCTTCGACAAGTATTGTTACAAAGAGATGAAGGAATCAGCTGAGAAAACCAATAACAGCTATATTAAAGGTTATGTAAGCCTTCTTATAGACACAATCAACCTCAAGACCTTTGTAAGATTGAGGGAGATGAAGAAAAACTGGGACTTTTTCAGCCAAGTGTTCATAGATGGTGGAAAAATACAAGAAAAGCTATTTGTAACCAACTATGATGAACCGTATGAACAGTTTGCTGAAAGATTAATTCCCTATGGTTTGTCAAGAGCAATGGCCGAAGGCGGTAGTGCCTTGAGAGAAACAGGCAAGTTTACCGTCTTAGAGAAGCTGTGTGATGATAGTATTATGCATTACGCAAAAAGTGCAAAGTATGTGTCCTTTGGTATCGAGCCTTTGGCAGCATACCTGATTGCAAAAGAAGCAGAAATCCGTACTGTTAGGATAATAATGACGGGATTGTTGCAGGGACTGTCAAGACAAATGATGGTAGAAAGGTTGAGGGAGACCTATGCATAAAATTGGTGTGATAGGCGACCGTGCCAGTGTCCTTGGTTTCAAGGCGGTCGGATTGGATGTCTTCCCATGCCATGACAAGGATGAAGCCAAGGAGACACTGCATCGGATTGCAAAGGAAAATTACGCAATCATCTATATAACCGAAGGATTGTGTAAGGATATGATAGAAGATATTGAAAAATACAAGGATGAGCGTGTTCCTGCCATAATTCCGATACCCGGGATGGACGGCAGCTACGGTATTGGCTTGGCGAACCTTAAAAAGTCTGTCGAGCGTGCAGTAGGCGCAGACATCCTTTTCGGAGATGAGTAAAAAAAGAAAAGGCAGGTGACGCAAAAAGTGAACCATGGAAGAGTTGTAAAAGTTTCAGGACCCTTGGTCGTAGCCGAAGGTATGGCTGATGCAGATATGTTTGACGTTGTTCGCGTAGGCGAACAGGGTTTGATAGGTGAAATTCTTGAAATGCGCGGTGACGTGGCATCTATTCAGGTATACGAAGAAACTGCCGGTCTAGGACCCGGAGCTAAAGTGATTAGCACAGGAGTACCCCTTTCAGTAGAGCTTGGACCGGGCATGATTGAAAGCATCTACGACGGTATTCAAAGACCTTTAACTGAACTACTTAAGATTTCTGGTCCAAATATTACAAGAGGTATTAATGCCCATCCCCTTTCTAGGGAGAAGAAATGGACCTTTGAACCTACCGTATCTGTGGGCGATGAAGTAGGAGAAGGAGATGTCATAGGTACAGTACAGGAGACTTCTCTAGTAACAATTAAGATAATGGTTCCTTTTGGAATTAAGGGTAGGGTTAAGGAGATTAAATCCGGAGACTTTACAGTAGAAGAAGTGGTCTGCGTTGTGGATACAGAAAATGGTCCTAAGGGTATAACCATGATGCAGAAGTGGCCTGTTCGTAGAGGCAGACCCTACAAGGAAAAATTGGTACCTGAAATGCCCCTTCTTACAGGGCAGAGAGTTATTGATACACTGTTTCCGATTGCCAAGGGTGGAGTTGCCGCAGTTCCAGGGCCCTTTGGAAGCGGAAAGACCGTTGTACAGCATCAGCTGGCAAAGTGGGCTGATGCCGATATAGTAGTCTATATTGGCTGCGGAGAGCGCGGAAACGAGATGACAGACGTACTTATGGAATTCCCTGAATTGAAGGACCCCAAATCGGGAGAACCTCTCATGAAGCGTACAGTACTTATAGCAAACACATCGGATATGCCTGTAGCAGCTAGAGAAGCTTCAATATATACGGGTATAACCATTGCTGAGTACTACAGGGACATGGGCTATTCTGTTGCCCTTATGGCCGACTCCACATCAAGATGGGCTGAAGCCCTAAGAGAGATGTCAGGTAGGCTAGAAGAGATGCCTGGTGAAGAGGGATACCCTGCTTACCTTTCTTCAAGACTGGCACAGTTCTATGAAAGGGCAGGAAGAGTTATAACCCTTGGAAAGGATGGAAGGGAAGGTGCAATTTCTGCAATAGGTGCAGTATCACCTCCAGGAGGAGATATTTCAGAACCAGTATCCCAGGCTACCCTGCGTATAGTAAAGGTGTTCTGGAATCTGGACTATGCCCTAGCCTATGCCAGACACTTCCCAGCTATTAACTGGCTCTTAAGCTACTCACTCTATGTTGATAGACTGTCTAAATGGTATGAGGAAAATGTCAGCAAGGATTTCCCTGCTATGCGCAGTGAAACGATGAAATTGCTGCAAGAGGAAGCAGAGCTCCAGGAAATCGTACAGCTGGTGGGTGTTGATGCACTGTCCGCTGAGGATAGATTGAAGCTGGAAGCTTGTAAATCAATCCGTGAGGACTACCTGCATCAGAACGCCTTCCACGATATAGATACCTATACTTCACTGAATAAACAGTATAAAATGCTTCGTCTAATTCTTGAATACTACAGACAGGGTATGGCAGCACTCAAGGAAGGTGCAGACTTTAATGAGCTTGCCAAACTGCCTGTAAGGGAGCAAATAGGAAGAATTAAATATACAGAGGAAAAGGATTTTGATCAAAGATACGAAGAGGTTTTAAATGAACTTACCGATAGCATTCAGAAGCTTGTAAACAAGGGAGGTGCGCAGGATGATTAAAGAGTACAGGACAATTTCTGAAGTTGCCGGCCCTCTCATGCTTGTTCAAGGAGTAGAAAACGTTACCTACGATGAACTTGGTGAGATTGAGCTTCAAAACGGAGAAATCAGGCAGTGTAAGGTGCTTGAAGTTAACGGTACCAATGCCTTGGTACAGCTTTTCGAAAGCGCAGCCGGCATTAACCTGGCAGAAAGTAAAGTGCGCTTCTTAGGTAGAGGGATTGAGCTTGCAGTATCAGAGGATATGCTGGGTAGGGTTTTCGACGGGCTCGGAAGACCAAAGGATGGAGGTCCTGAAATCATTCCTGAAAAGAGACTTGATGTAAACGGACTTCCCATGAATCCTGCTGCACGTGACTACCCTGCTGAATTTATACAGACAGGAGTATCTGCTATAGACGGACTGAATACCCTTGTTAGGGGTCAGAAGCTTCCGATCTTTTCAGGTTCCGGTTTACCCCATGCCGAGCTTGCGGCACAGATTGCCCGCCAAGCTAGGGTATTAGGTACTGAGAGTAATTTCGCAGTAGTATTTGCAGCCAGGGGGATTACTTATGAAGAGGCAGACTTCTTCATATCTGACTTTAAGAGAACGGGAGCTATTGATCGTACCGTGCTCTTTACAAACCTAGCTAACGACCCTCCGATTGAGCGTATTTCAACACCTCGTATAGCGCTCACGGCTGCTGAATATCTTGCCTTTGACAAAGGCATGCACGTGCTTGTAATACTTACCGATATTACCAACTACGCAGAGGCCCTGCGTGAGGTATCGGCTGCAAGGAAGGAAGTTCCGGGAAGAAGAGGATACCCGGGCTATCTATACACTGACCTTGCGACTATATATGAAAGGGCAGGTAGAAAGAAAGAGCATGAAGGTTCGATCACCCTTATACCCATACTCACGATGCCTGAGGATGACAAGACCCATCCAATTCCTGACCTGACAGGCTATATTACCGAAGGTCAAATCATACTATCAAGGGAGCTTCATCGTAAGGGAGTAGCACCTCCTATTGATGTACTACCTTCACTTTCTCGTTTGAAGGATAAGGGTATAGGTAAAGGCAAGACCAGAGAAGATCATTCGGATACAATGAACCAGCTCTTTGCAGCATATTCCCGCGGTAAAGAAGCCAAGGAATTGATGGCTATCCTAGGAGAGGCAGCTCTTTCCGATATAGATTTGCTTTATGCTGAATTTGCCGATGAGTTTGAAAATAGGTATGTTTCTCAAGGCTATGAAACCAATAGGAGCATAGAAGAGACTCTCGACCTGGGCTGGGAGCTGCTTAAGATCCTGCCGCGCAGCGAACTCAAGCGTATCAGGGATGAGTATCTGGATAAATATTATCCTATAACCGACGAAGAGAGCGAATAGAAGAGGGGGTGACGGCTAATGGCCAGGATGAATGTAAACCCGACCAGGATGGTGCTCACCAATCTCAAAAGGAAGCTGGTTGTTGCTATTCGCGGACATAAACTCATGAAAGATAAGAGAGATGAACTCATGAAGCGTTTTCTCAACTTAGCAAGGGAAAACAAGGTGTTGCGCGAAGAAGTTGAGAAAATGCTTAAGGAAGTCTATCAAAATTTTGCGATAGCAAATGCTGTAATGTCCTCTGAAATGATGGAGGAAGCCTTGATGTACCCTAAACAGGGTGTATCAATTTCTCTGGATAGGAAGAATGTAATGAGTGTGGATGTCCCTGTATTTAACTTTGAAACAGAGACGGATGATGAAAGCGATATCTATCCATATGGCTTTGCTACCACATCCGGGGAATTGGACAGTACCATATCAAGGCTTAATGAGGTTTTCCCTGTTATGCTTAAATTGGCGGCTATGGAAAAGGAAGCAAGCCTTTTGGCACAGGAGATAGAAAAGACAAGAAGAAGGGTTAATGCTTTGGAATATATTATGATTCCAAGGCTTGAAGAGACCATCAGGTACATTAAGATGAAGCTTGATGAGAACGAAAGAGGTAATCAGACCCGACTGATGAAGGTTAAGGACATGATGATCGAAGAGGCTATCTTGGAAAAACAGAGATTTGATTCTGAATGTCTCGAGGAATTTAAGGCAGGGAAACATTAAGGGTTAAAAAGACAATATATTATGGAAAAGGAAGCAGCAATTGGATAATGCTTCCTTTTTTTACTAAATAAATTAATATATTTTAAATTTCTCTTTACAAGTTAGCAAATAAGTAGCATAATGATATTTGTCGGAGCTAAAAATTCCTACATATATATATATCATTTAATAAAGCGATGTGATATGATGGTAAGAAGCGAGCTAAAGGCTTTTTTAAGCCCAATAATTAAAAGTGGGATTGTACTTACAGTTCTATGCCAATTAGCTTCGCTGATAATTATTGGATGGAGTCCACATTTTCTGTATGGAATTGTTTTGGGTGCCTGCATATCTATAGTCAATCTAAACTTCCTTTCTTTCACAGTAACGATGACTTTAAACGGCAGGTTCGGCCCATTTATATCTGTAACCGGTTACATTGTACGCTTGTTAATTTATGGAGGTGCATTCTTCGTATCCTATAATACGAGTCTAACAAGCGGGATTGCAACCATAATTGGATATATTATATTTAAAGTGGCAATATATTATAGCTACGGTTTTAAGCCAGGATTTGCAAGTAGAAGTTATAAAAATGTTAAGCTTAACGACCTAGATAATGATGAATGGTCTAAGAGAAGGAAAAAAAGGGAGGGGTAACGGATGCACTCAACTGAACATTTAGGGCCACGAAAGATAATCGGCTTTTTTGACGGAAGCGTATTTATCACAGAAACCGTGATACTTGCCGTAATAGTTGCAATTGTCATGATTGTCTTTGCCTTAATATCTACGAGAAAGCTAAGGGATGAACCAAAAGGTCTTCAGTTGATAGCGGAGATTATTGTAGAGTTTGTCTATAATCTTACGGCAAAGACAATGGGGGAGAAGAATATAAAGTATGCTCCGTATATAGGGACCCTCTTTATTTTCTTAATAATTGCTAACTCATTAGGGTTTATAGGTTTTAGGCCGGTAACGGCTGATATAAATACCGCTTTTGCGCTTTCGATTATAACCTTCTTTATGATCCAGGTTGCATCCATAAAGAATCGGGGCGTACGCGGCCATATAAAGCATTATGGAGATCCCTACCCCTTCATGTATCCTATTAAGATACTAGAAGATGTAGCATTCCCATTATCCCTTGCTTTCCGTCTGTTTGGAAACATTACGGGTGGAATGATTATCATGGGATTGGCTTTTCAGGGACTAGGTGTTATAAGCAGCAAATTAGGAACCAGTATCCCTATTTTACAGTTCCTGATTCCACTGCCCTTAAACCTATTCTTTGATGCTTTCCACGCTTTACTGCAAGCATTTATATTCACTATGTTAACAATGGCATTTGTAAGCATGGCCACAGTAGGCCACGATAATGAATAATATGAGGAGGAGAATTTATGAATTTAGTAACACCAGAAGCATTTGTGCTTGGATTATCGGCTATCGGAGCAGCCTTTACGATGGTTGCTGCTTTAGGAATTGGAATCGGACAAGGACTTATTGGAATGAAGGGTGTAGAAGGTGTAGCAAGACAACCCGAAGCTAAATCCGACATTTTACAGACCATGCTTGTTGGTCAGGCGGTTACTGAGACAACGGGAATCTTTGCATTTATTATAAGTATCGTCCTTCTATTTGCTAATCCATTCATAGGATTGCTTTAGTAGATTAGGTTCCTGCCTCAGGGCGGAAAAGTGAGGTGTAGCAATTGGAAATATATACAGGTTTAATTGAATTTAACTGGACCCTGCTCTTTATGTGGTTGACCATTCTTGTCCTTTACTTAGTTATGAAGCATTTCTTCTTTGAAAATGTTCATAACTTCATGCAGGAAAGGTCCAATAGAATTAAGAGATCCTTTGATGAAGCTGAGGAACTTAACCTTAAGGCTGAAGAGGCTTTGAACACTTACAACAAGAAGATCGAGGAGATAGAAGCAGAAGGAAGGGAAATTATTAAACAGGCTAAGCTTCAAGCTGATATTCAAGCTAAGAATATAATCAGGGAAGCTAATGAAAGGGCTTCTGAAATTCTAAAGGAGGCTGAAATTGAGATTGAAAAGCAAAAGTTACAGGCTATTAATGAGATGAAATCACAGATCGCAAGCCTGGCAATTCTGGCTGCAGAGAAACTTTTGGAGCAGCAGCTTGAAACCTATGGCCAGGAGGAACTTATTGATCGGATTATAAAAGAGGCAGGTAGCTCGGCATGGCGGAATTAACAAAAGAATTGGATTTAGGCAAGGCTCTGTTAAGAGTTGCTCAGGAGGCTAATAAGACAGACCAGATTTTGATGGAAGCTGAACAGATTGTAGAAACCTTTGATAGGGAAGGAGTTTTCTACAGGTTCTTCTGCTCTCCATCTGTTTCTAATGAGGAAAAGAAATCTGTCTTGCGTCAAATATATGAGGGTCACATTGAACCAGAGCTATTTAACTTTTTAATGACATTGATAGACAGAAACAGTGAAAACCTTTTTAAGGAGGTTGTGCGAAACTACCGTATTCTTTTAGATGAGAGCCAAGGGGTATCAACTGGTATAGTATACTCCGTAGTGCCTCTTTCAGAAGAAAGGTTAGAGGCACTTAAGAAGAGGCTGGAAGTACATCTTACTAAAAAGGTTAAGCTGTTAAATCGGATAGATAATACTTTAATTGGCGGTATACGCATATTTATCGATGGACAGCTCATCGATGCATCTATAAAAAAGCGTCTAGAGGATCTTACAGAAAAGCTTAAGACGGCTGATGATAAACCTCAAGATGAATCAACAGATTCGCTTACTAAGGCTATAGAAGAGGAGATAAGCGAATACAAAAACGAACTAGGCCTAACTTATTATGGCACAGTAACCCAGGTTGGTGACGGCATTGCCAGAGTATATGGACTAGATAACTGTATGGCTGGGGAACTTTTGGAGTTTCCGAATCAGATCTATGGATTGGCTTTAAACTTAGAACATGATTTCGTTGGTACAGTTATCCTAGGTCGTGATACTGAGATAAAAGAAGGGGACCTGGTTAAACCTACAGGTAAAGTAGTGCAGGTTCCGGTAGGAAATGCACTTATAGGTAGGGTTGTCAATGCCTTAGGCCAACCCATAGATGGGAAGGGTCCTATAAAGACTAATAAGACGAGACCGATAGAAAATGATGCTCCAAGCGTTTTAGATAGAAAGTCAGTCCACGAACCTTTGCAGACAGGTATAAAGGCTATTGACTCGATGATTCCAATTGGAAGGGGACAAAGGGAACTTATTATAGGTGACAGACAGACAGGTAAGACTGCAATAGCAATAGACACTATAATCAACCAAAAGGATGAGGATGTAATCTGCATCTATGTTGCTATAGGTCAGAAAAAATCTACCGTTGCTCAGCTGGTGGAGACTTTGGAAAACAAGGGTGCTATGAAGTATACGATAGTGGTTTCGGCTACTGCAAGTGATGTTGCGCCACTGCAATATATAGCGCCTTATGCTGGTTGTGCAATGGCTGAAGAGTTCATGTATCAAGGCAAGGACGTGCTTATCATTTACGACGATCTTTCTAAGCATGCTGTGGCCTATAGAACCATGTCGCTGTTACTTAGAAGGCCCCCTGGAAGGGAGGCCTTCCCGGGAGACGTTTTCTACCTACACAGTAGACTATTAGAAAGGGCCGCTAAGCTTTCTGATGAACTGGGCGGTGGATCTATTACTGCATTGCCGATTATAGAGACTCAGGCAGGAGATGTATCTGCATACATTCCTACAAACGTAATCTCTATTACAGACGGGCAGATATTCCTTGAAACTGAGTTGTTCTTCTCAGGCCAAAGGCCTGCTGTCAACTCAGGTATCTCAGTATCCCGTGTAGGAGGAAATGCTCAGATTAAGGCTATGAAGAAGGTTTCAAGCAGAATACGTCTTGAGCTTGCCCAGTACAGGGAGCTTGAAGGATTCGCCCAATTCGGTTCTGATCTAGACCAGGATACTAAGAGGCGTCTTGATCATGGACGTATACTGATGGAAATCTTAAAGCAGGGTCAATATCAACCTGTTAAGGTAGAACATCAGGTAATGATCATCTACGCCGCTATAAACGGTCTTTTAGATGATGTGAAAGTTGAGAAGATTCGTGACTTCGAGATCAAGCTATATGAATTTATGGATACAAATTATCCCGAGATAGGAAGAAAGATTAAAACAACTGGGGATCTGGATGAAGAAACCGAGCTTGGCTTAAAGGATGCTATCCAGGAGTTCAAAGAGGAATACGGTTTTAGTCTAGCATAAGGGAGGTGCTGCTATGGCTGGCAACAATATGAGGGATATAAAGCGGAGAATAAAAAGTATTAGCAGTATGCAGCATATCACCAATGCTATGAAGCTGGTTTCCTCTGCCAAGCTAAGAAGGGCTAAGAGTATCTTTGAAAAGACTCAGGAAAACTTTCACTATGTTAGAGAGGCTATAGAGGAAGTCTTTCATAATGTAGAGGATGTACCCGCTCATTATCTTCGCGGCGGAAGGCAGATAAAGACTACAGCCTATATTGTAATAACTAGCGGGAGGGGGCTTGCAGGTAGTTTTAATAGTAATGTTATAAGGTTTACTGAAGAGGAGATAGCAAGATTCCCTGATGAGGACCAACCTAAGATTATTGCTATCGGCAGCAAGGGTAGAGACTATTTTGCCAAAAAGGGTTATCCAATTATAGCTGAATACTCTCTGCCTCCAGAGGATATTACATTTACAGAAACCCATGAGATAAGTCAGCCTATCATAGAGATGTATGACAGGGGAGAGATTGATGCAATTGTAATGATCTATAACACCTTTGTAAGCAGTTTGGAGCAGAGGGTTAATAGGGTGGTCCTGCTTCCCTCTGAGGTAATTAGCGAGCCTCATACTCATAGGTATAAGAAGTATGTGGAATATGAACCCTCTGTCGAAGAGGTATTTAATTATTTAGTACCAAAGTATGTTGAGATAATGATTTATAGCGCTGTAGTTGAATCGGCTACATGCGAGCATGCAGCTAGAAGGATGGCTATGGAAAATGCTACTGATAACGCTAAAGAGATGATTGAAGATTTGACATTGACATATAACAGGATGCGTCAATCTGCCATCACTAATGAAATTTCAGAGATAGTAAGAGGAGCTGAGGCTCTTAGGGAATAAGGAGGAGACATTGTGGGCGAGCATAAGGGAATTGTTCATCAGGTTATAGGCCCTGTAGTGGACATAAGATTCAGTCCGGATGAGATGCCGGAGCTATTAAACGCCATCACGATAAAACTTGGAGATAGGATAATAGTTGGAGAGGTCGCCCAGCATATTGGGGATGATGTGGCAAGATGTATTGCGCTTTCTTCTACCGATGGTTTGATGCGGGGTATGGAAGCGACTGATACAGGGGGACCTATCAGCGTGCCTGTGGGTAAAGAGGTACTAGGCAGGCTGTTTAATGTAGTAGGAGATACTATAGATAACAAGGGTCCCTGTATTACTGAAATGAAGATGCCTATTCATAGGGAGGCACCTAGCTTTGAAGAACAGGACACCAGATCTCAGATCTTTGAGACCGGTATTAAGGTAGTAGATCTTATCGCTCCTTACACCAGAGGGGGCAAGGTAGGCCTGTTTGGAGGTGCTGGAGTAGGAAAGACC
>JAAYHT010000141.1 GCA_012735285.1 Clostridiales bacterium
ATATTATATTAATTTCAATCAAATATCAATAATTATTTATAACCAAAAGAAGAGGAATTGCCCTCTTCTTTTGTTATATATAATTAAATATATATTATTATCGTTCATAAACAATTTCTCCATCGATCATTGTCATGTCCACCTTAAGATTATAGATATCTTTTGGATCAATGGATAGGATGTCATCAGAAAGTACAATCATATCAGCTAGCTTACCCACTTCAAGGCTACCTTTAATATCATCCTCAAAAGAACTGTATGCACCATACAAAGTTGCACACCTTATAGCTTCCAATACCGAGACCGCCTGTGTACGATCACATTGATAATCCTCTGTCCTGTCAATTCGGTTGACAGCAGCGTCTATAACATTAAGACCTGCAGGATAAGACGGATAATCGCTGTGCAAAGAGCACTTTATTCCTGCATCTAACATGCTGCGTAGCGCACAGATATAACGGTTGCGCTCTTCACCATAAAATCTTACAAACTTTTTACCTAACTTCTGAATGGATGCTACATTTACGCTGGGACAGATATTCATTTTCGCCATACGATCTATAAGATCCTGGTCCACTATAGTGCAGTGTTCGATTCTATGACGCAGGTCAGGACGAGGATTATCCTTAAATGCCTTCTCATATCCCTCAACCATGAATTCCACCGCCAAGTCACCTATTGCATGGGCACTAATCTGAGTCTCAGCATCATTTAGCATCTTTATATATTCCGCAACCTCTTCACGTTCCCAGCCCCGCTCTCTTACCATTGTCGGATCGTGAGAATAAGGTTCTCTAGTTGCACATGATGGGCCACCAGATCCTCCGTCGATCATAAATTTACTAGTACCGATTCTAAAATATATATCACCTAATCCGCTCATAAGTCCTAGGTCAATCCAGTGTTGATTCTCCGCCTTAGAAAATTCCTTTCCAAAAATGCTATGAAGCATCATATATGAGCGAACCTTGAATTCACGGCTACGACATATTTTTTGCATTATATGATAGGATGTTTTGCCTAACTCTCCACAGTCGTGTATCGAAGTTATACCATTTTCATAACAATGTCTTAGGGATTTGAGAGCTGCTCTTTTCTGTGCTTCTTCTGGGTAGTCAACTTGACCCCATAGCCAGAAATGTGTATGTCCACGGACCATACCTGTGAGTTTTCCATCAACTACTTCTACTTCATCCTCTGGATATTTTTTTGCATCCTCTGGTTTGTAGACTCCAAGATATTCAAGAGCCAGGGTATTATACATACAGATATGTCCACCACCATGCATGCAGTGAACTGGGTTGTTAGGTGCTACTGCATCGAGTTCCTCAATTGTAGGGTGTCGGTTCTCTGCTAAAAGAGTTGGCTCATAACCCATCATAGAAATCCATTGGCCGGGTTTTTTTATCGCTACAGCTTGTTCAATTAGATCTAGGATTTCTTTTATAGACCTGCATCCGAAGGTATTTATCATTGGTGCATCGGGACCATCATCGATTAGTCCGGATAAAATTGGGTGGTAATGGGTATCTATTAAACCCGGCATGAGCGTCCTGCCACCTAAGTCAATTACCTTCGTGGTATCGTCGATAATGTTTTCCAACTCCTCATCGCTACCTACGAAAACAATCTTATTACCCTTAATACCCACTGCCTCTTGGACGCTGTCCTGGGGATCGACGGTAATTACTCTACCGTTTTTAAAAGCAATATCTACTTTACATTCAAAGCCCATCTTTTTCTCCTCCTATAATACTCTTAAGCAATAATTATTTATTCTTTTCACTAAACAAGGAGGATTGCTTTCGCATCCCCCTTGTTTTAGATTTTTGTATACTAGTTTATCTTAATCAAAGAATAGTTGCAAGGTTTCTTCATCAGGTTTTTTACCTATTAGACATCCTACAACAAATACTATGATAGTGATTATTATCGATGGTACAATGGCTGTGGTTCCGCCAAGGCTAAATCCTGTTGTACTAATAATTAAGAAGGCAGCAACTCCAATGATAGTAGATGCGATTGCCCCTGTTGCGTTGGCTTTTTTCCAATAGAGCCCAAATACAATCGGACAAAGGAATGCGCATTCCAAACCACCCATAGCAAATAGGTTAATCCAAACAATCAGATCAGGCGGATAGATAGTGAAGACAAATACAATTGCACCGATGATAAAGGTTGTTATTATACTCATCTTACCTATCTTTTTCTCAAATACCTTATCATTTTCTTTCTTTTCAGCATCTTTAACTATGTAGTTCAGATAAATGTCTTTTATAATCGCTGCCGATGCCAAAATCAAAAGCGAAGATACTGTGGACATGATCGCTGATAAAGGCGCAGCGATGAACAGACCGGCCACAACAGGATTCATATACTTCAATACTACTGCGGGTATAACGTAGTCTGAAGTTGCGATTTCGGAAGCATCTAGAACTGCAGGAGCAAATGCACCTGAAATATGCATGGCTAGCATTAAGAACCCTACTGTTATTGTGCCGTATATAATAGCGCTATGTAAAGATTTGGTATCTTTAAAACCCATACCTCTGACTGCTGTCTGTGGTAAGCCGAGTACACCGACACCGACCAATACCCAGAATGACATTACGTATGCTTTCAAAGTAGTACCGCCTGCAGTCGGGCTATTCCAATTGGGATTCACTTCATTTAAAGTTGCGGTGATTGCATCAAATCCTCCTCCAACCCTAACTACGGTTACCAGTATGAGAATAGCACCTATTACCATGATTAGACCTTGAATGGTGTCAGTTGTAACAACGGCTTTAAAACCACCTATAGAAGTATAGATGATAACAACTACACCAAACAGTATTAAACCATAAATATAAGACAGTCCTGTAACACTTTCAAACAGAACTGCCCCGCCGATAAACTGTGCCATCATCTGTGCTATAAAGAATAATACGAGTGCGATTGATGAAATGATGACGACAGCAGGTGATTTGTACCTTGCTCTAAGATAGTCAGTTACTGTAACCGCATTTGTTTTTCTAGAAATGACTGCAAATTTTTTACCTAAAACGCCAAGAATAATAAATGCTGTTGGAACCTGGATCATAGATAAATATACCCATACCAATCCTCTACTATAGGCAACACCAGGACCTCCGATAAAGCTACTTGCACTTGTAAACGTAGCAATCAATGTCATTGCAAGAACAAGACCACCCATGGATCTTCCGCCAATGAAATAATTAACTATAAAGCCTTTTCCTTCAGCAGTATCTATATCCGCCTGCCTTTTACTAACATAAAGCCCAACAACTAGGTTGAACAAGATATAAATTACAAGAACAGTGAGAAGTATAGCTGTATATGACATTTTCCTCCCTCCTTTCTATTCCTCTTCAGCTGTTTCCTCAAGATCGAAATCTTTAAATAGTAGCTTTACAATAACGACGGATGCTACGCAGAATAATACATAGCCTACAACACAACTAATGAAAAACCACATAGGCAATCCCAAAACATATGAATATTCTGACGGGTCACTGCTTTCGCCTATGCCGTAGCCAGTGAAATACCACCATAGGAAAAATGCGATATAGAGTATCCAAGAATAAATCGCTTCTTTCCTAATTTGGAGATTTCTCTGCTTTTCCGTTAGTTTGGGAACCATAAACCTTACCTCCTTTGCATAAATATTACTTTTTTATTTGTTTTTAGGATAACATGGTTTATGATTTTATTCAATACAAATTTACCGGTGTTTTACACCATAAAGAAATAATATAAATCTCAACATTTTAATACTTTATTTGTAACATTTTGTTAATATCTTTAAATCCACATTACTTTTTTAGCTTTAAAATAATTTAAAACAAAAAAGGACGCCTTTTGCAAGGCGTCCCCAGACTGTCGACAAAGTCCGCTTTTTCAAGCGGATTTTTGTTATGTAGAAGCTTGTAAACCAGATAAAAAATTGGTACAATAAGTCATAGAAA
>JAAYHT010000142.1 GCA_012735285.1 Clostridiales bacterium
TATCCGCAATCTCTGATTTCATAACAGGATCCATACCGGCTGAAAAGGAATGGAACCATTTTAAGTTAGGATTGCTCTTGCAATAGCGTACAGGCATTTCGCCGGTTCCGCCCCAGGTAAAAAGTATCTCAGCCTTTATCCCACTTTCAAGTAATTCATCCTCGGTTTCAAAGCGGTAAACCTTTCCACCGATAGCTTCTTCAATCTGTTTAAATTGTTCATCGGTAAAATAGAATGGTACTTTAGTTGATGGTTTAAATAGAAATACTACATCGGCCATAATGCATTTCCCTTTCTGTTTAAATAGGGAGTGGTGTAATTCCACTCCCTTTAGTTAAATAACTGATAACTAATACTTTTTAGTTGCTTGTGAATGAACGCATCTTTGCAGCTACATCAGGATCTGCATCTTCAACTACCTTCCACGCGGAATCATAAGCTATCTTCAAATATTGCTCAAGTAATTCGCCTTCTAATTGAAGAACTTCTGCTCCATCTGCCTCAATTTTAGCGATTTGTTCTGCATTAATCTCGCTATTAAATCTCGCAGAGTCGGCTTCCCAGTCAATTGCACTGTCCACTAGAGCTTGTCTTTGAACATCATCAAGTTCGTCCCATACGTGATTAGCTACTAACAATGATGCATCTGAGCAATAGAATCCGGGTAAGATTAGATACTGAACTACCTGACCTATTGAGTTGTCAACGAAGTCTTTTAGAGTACCGCCTACACCTGTAATTACGTTCTTTTCTACTGCCTGGTAAACATCACCCCAGCCCATGGTAACCATTTCTGCTCCTACACCTTCTAACATGGGTTTATGGGCAGAAGTACCTCTGATGATTTGGCCTTTAAAATCATCAATACTATCAATCCTCTTGTTTGTCATAATTACATAGGGACTTTCAGCAGCTGTACGACCCAGATAACGCATATTCAGTAATTCTGTTGTCAAAGAGTCAATATACTCAACGCCGCCGTTTTCCCTCATCTCAAGAGGATCTGTCATCTTTACGCCTGCCAGAACCGGTGCAACAGAGGTTAAATAAGTTAGAGGTGAATAAACAAGTTCTACTATTCCATTTTGCATAGCTTCACCAAGCTGGTCGGAGGGAATTGCTTCTGGGCCTGCACCCCATTCTACCTTAAGGGTACCATTGGAACGCTCATAAACTAGATCACAGAACTGATCGAAGAAATAGTAGTGGGTTGCACCTTCAGGGAAAGCACCTTGAAGTTTTATAACTTTAGCTTCTACTTCTTGCTCTTCACCTTCAGGCTCAGTGCCACCACCGCCACAGGCAACAAGTGAAAATACCAACGCCAAGACAAGTAAAATGGCTAATGTTTTTCTCATTTCGTTTTCCTCCTAATTAATATTTTTTTTAATTTATATTCACCCTGCTACATCAAGCTGGGCAGGGCAGTAGCTAATGGCGGAATAAGTATTATTAGTATAACTACTAAGATGTCTAAAAGTAGGAACGGTATAGCTCCACGTATAATATGATTCATTGTAACCTCCGGCGGTGAAACCCCCTTCATTACGAAAAGGGACATTCCTACAGGAGGTGTGAACTGTCCAATCTGTAACAATATCAGGAAGAGAACGGCGAACCAAATCGTATCAATTTCAAATGCATGAACCAGCGGCATAAACAATGGCAAGCAAACCATCATAATAGCAGCTTGCTCTATGAATAGCCCTAGAACAAAAGTTATTGCCAGCATTGCAAAAATAATGAGTGTTGGGCTAGTGATTGTTCCCGTAATAAACTTAACGGCCTCCCTGCTAGCACCTGTCAAGGAAAGCACCTGACTAAATCCGGAAGATGCACCGATTATTAGCATCAACATGGTGGTAGTCTTTAGAGAGCCGATAATTGTTTGAACTAGGAGCTTAAAATTAAACCTTCTATAGATTATGGCAAGAATATAGGAGCCTAATGCACCAAAGGCTGCGGCTTCAGTTGCCGTACCAATTCCGGTTAAAATAACGCCAATAACGATTTTAATAATAAGTAATAAGGGAACGATATCTTTAAATATAGTGACAATTATTTCAGATAAAGGTATGTCTACTTCTAAATCTTCATCTATAGTAGGAGCAAGAGAAGGATTACGTATACATGAAACAATAATATAGATTATATAGACTACTAACATGACAATTCCGGGAAGGATCGCACCAATAAGGATCCCACTTACTGATATACTTGCAATCCCAGCCATCATAACAATCTGGTTACTTGGAGGAATTATCATTGCCAATGCTCCTGATGCTATAATCGATCCCGTTGTCATTTCTTTCGAATATCCACGGCGCATCATCTCAGGCATCATCAGAGAACCAAACATGGCCGTATTGGCCAGAGATGACCCGCTTAGCGAAGCAAAAATACCACCGCCTAGGAGGGTAATAACGCTTAAACGGCCAGGTACTCTTCTTACAATATTCGTTAGTGCATCCATTGTCCGAGTTATTATACCCGATCGGAAAAACACTTCTCCCATGATTACGAAAAACGGGATAGGAGTAAAGGTAAAATTGGACAACTTCGCCTGCATTCCGAGTATCCATTGCATAAGGCCAGCTTCACCCAGCATTATATAAATAGCCACACAGGAAACAACCATAAAGCTGAAGGCTACAGGTATTCCTGTAAACATTACAACAATTAACCAACCGAGAAATAAGGCAAGAACCAGCGACCATTCCATTATTGTTCTCCTCCTTCTTCAACTTTTTTGGGAAAAAAAGAAGCCGCCGCATTGCGGATAGCCTGGATTGCGATAAAAAACATACTAACTGGTATAGGTACTAACAATAGCCATTTAGGAGTGTTTAAGAAATCAGAAACTCTAACCCCGTTCACAAAACTATTCCTTGTAACTTTAAAGCTAATGTAGAATAGTACTACAGCAATTATTAGTATCGCAATGTCTGTAAGACCTATCCATATTTGTTTCTTTCTCGCAGAAACCTTTTCTAGAAAAAGGTCGACAGTTATATGGCCTCTTTTCCCATACAACCATGGAGAACCTAGGAATGCAATATAGATCAAGCTATATGCAGCGTAATCTATTAGGTACGCATGTGGCTGGTTTACTAAATAACGAGATAATGTTGCAAAACATACAGATATTAGAAGATAAAATACTATAATTCCAGCTATACCGGCCAAAACTAGGTTGCATCCATCGAGAATTTTATTCAAAGTTCGCATTCGCTACCCTCCTATTCCATAAGTTATTTTTATAACTTAATTATACTTTAAATCTGGTACTTTTTGCAATATATAATAAGAGTTATGCAAATATTGCAATAAATATATTATAGGCTTATAATCTTTATGGAAGCCTTAGGGAAACAGAGAATTTAATAACCGAAAGGGGATCAAGTATCCATGAATATACTTCAAGTACAATGTGTCCTTTCCTTATCTCAAACGTTAAGTTTTACACAATCTTCCTTAGACCTACATATTTCTCAGTCATCATTTAGCCGTCAAATTGCTGCTTTAGAGCAAGAATTAGGAGTAACTCTTTTTAAAAGAAATCGGCGAAGAGTAGAACTTACAGAATCAGGCCAACTCCTCCTGCCTGAATTTGAAGCAATCGCCGCCCATTACGAAAGAGCAAAGGCAAGATTAAGTACCGAAGAAAATGCCTTTGTAGGTAATCTGAGGATCGGAATCCTATCGGATCTCACAAATCGAATTGCACCCAAGCTTGTTAATCAGTTTCGAAGGAAATATCCAAATATTACTCTCTTCTTTCGTGAATTCAGTCATACATCACTTCTAGAAGCCCTGCATAAGGATGTCGTAGATATTGCATTTATATCCTCAACCGATACAGATAAACTTAAAGACATAGACTTTTATGTTTTACAAATATGCGACAATGCCGTTGTTACTTCACTCGATCACCCCTTTAGCAATAGAGAAAGTATTGATATTCAGGACCTAAGGAACGAAACCTTTATAATAATTGACCAGCGCGAATCTACGGTAATATCAGGTATGACCATGCAACAGTGCCTTTCTGGCGGCTTTGTTCCTAAATACACCATTAACGCCAAACAGATTCCAAGTCTGCTATTCATGGTATCTTGTGGGCAGGGAATCGCCATCCTTCCTATAGATAACCGTCATTTTTTCTCCCACGACCTTAGATACATTCCTTTAAGTAACGATAATTGCAAGATAAAACGACTGGTTGCCTGGAAAAAGAATAACCCAAATGCCAGTCTACCCTTGTTTATTACAGAAGCCGAGAAATTTCATGTTTGTTAATTCCTGGCCACACCAGTCTTTCTGGCAGCTTGAGAAACTGCAGCCGCAACTGCTTTTGCAACTTCTGGATCAAAGGCAGAGGGCACTATATTATCCGAATTTAGTTCTTCATCCATTATAAGTCCGGCAATAGCATCAGCTGCTGCCAGCTTCATTTCTTTATTAATATCAGATGCCTTAACGTCGAATACCCCTCGAAAAACACCGGGGAAAGCCAGAACGTTATTTACCTGATTCGGATAATCTCCTAAACCTGTAGCTACTACTTTAGCACCGCCGGCCTTAGCCTCCTCAGGATCGATTTCCGGATCTGGAATTGCACAGGCAAATACAATTGGATCCTTTGCCATGTTTTTAACCATCTCAGATTTAAGCACCCCAGAAGTTGAAACGCCAATAAATACATCCGCCCCAACTATAATATCTTCTAAATCACCTTTTTTCTTGGCAATATTTGTTAGCTTGGAAATTTCATCTTTAATCTGGTTCATATTTTCTTTTCTGCCTTCATAAATTGCTCCTTTGCTATCACAGAGAATAATATTCTTGCAGCCTGCATCTAAGAGCAAACGTGAAATAGCAATACCTGCAGAACCGGCACCGCATATTACTGCAAATATTTCTTCTAGCTGCTTTCCAACCACTTTTAATGCATTTTTTAAGCCGGCAAGAACCGCAATAGCAGTTCCATGCTGATCATTGTGAAATATAGGAATATCACATATTTCTTTTAATCTACGCTCTATCTCAAAACAACGGGGGGAAGAAATGTCCTCAACATTCACACCACCAAAACTTCCGGATATAAGGTATATAGTTCTTACAATTTCATCCACATCATTACTTTTTATGCATATCGGAAAAGCATCAACATCTCCAAGTTCTTTGAATAATGAACACTTTGCTTCCATAGCTGGCATGCCGGCTTCAGGGCCAAGATCTCCAAGCCCTAGTACTGAAGATCCATCTGTTACAACAAGGCACATATTCCATCTGCGGGTGAGGTCATATGATTTTTCTACATCCTTTTCAATTTCAAGACAGGGCCTAGCAACGCCAGAACTGTATGCCAATTCCCTATCATTTTCCGACACAGTAGAGATTACCTCAATTTTTCCTTTTTTGTTATAATGCATTGCAAGACTCTTTTCGTCTGTCCTCATATCCTTCTCCCCTCAGTCAAATCATTATTGACAACTTCCATTATTTGATATATTTTTTAAATACATATAGAATTGAATTTAACTAACCGAAATGCTTATTTATATATTCTTGGTGATATTATGTCCGAAAAACTGATGGATAAAAATCAATCTGTTGAAAATATTTTCTTAATCATCGAGACCATGGTAAATTCAGGTGGCGACGCAATGTATCTTTAAGATATATCTGAGTTAACATCCATACCCCCAAGCACAGCACGCAATTTTTTATTATCAGTAACCGTTAACCAACCATAATAAAGAAAGGAGAAATACCATGCCAGAATTAAGTTTAGTAGGACCCAGATATAAGTATCCAATATCTGATGCCGAACTCAATCGAAGATTAGCAGCTGTTCAGCAAGCTATGAAAGAAGAGGATATTGATTGTTGTATAGCTCAAAGCTACAGCGGAATTTTTAACAGCAGCATCCGCTATATGATTGATATCCTTCCCCACGACTATACCACAACTCTGCTTATTCCTGTTGAAGGCAAAATGATACTGCTTAACCACGGTCCAGATAATGATGATGCACCAATTCCACCGACAATTAGAAATGTCGAGAAAATGATAACTAAACCTTACTGTCAACCTTTCGGATGTACGGACTATCTAGCTGCAGAAACAATTCTAAAAGAAGTAAAAGCCAGAGGTTTCAAGAAGATCGGCTTTATCTTTAAACAGCTAATGAGCTACGATTTCGGCGAATACCTCACAGCTTCACTTCCTGATGTTGAATTTGTAGATTTTTCAAGGCAATTTTCAGAAATAAAAGCTGTTAAAAGTGAGGAAGAATTAGAACTTGCTGACCGTTGCGTACGTGCACATGAACAATTGACAGATATGATTCCTTCTTTAATCCGCCCTGGCCGAATGGAGTATGAAATCATAGCTGACCTAGTGCATCGTTCTAAATATATCGGTTGTGATGTTGTGGGAAATATTGCTGTGGGTTCCGCACCTTCAGGACATCCAGCCCCCTTCTTCCAACACTATAATGCTAACAGACGCATAGAACCGGGTGATACTGTAACAGTCATGGTAGAAGTAGCAGGCCCAGGGGGCTTTTACGGAGAACTGGCTAGAACATACTGTTTAGGTAAACCAAACCAAAGCCTTTTAGACCTCTTTGAAATTGCAAAAGAGGCACAACATGTAGTAGCAGACGCCATGAAACCAGGAATTACTGGTAAAGAGCTGGACAAAGTTTTCAATGATTTTGTAGTTCCACACGGTATACCTAAAAATGCTCGCTTTGTAGGACATGGCCAAGGATACGATATGATGGAGGCCCCCACAATCAGTCCCGTAGAGGATATTGAGATAAAGGAGAACATGTTCTTCGCTATCCATCCCGAACTAATAAAAGGCGGGGACTTTGTAATCTGCTGTGACAACTTTGTAGTAAAGAAAAATGGTGCCGTAAGGGTAACCAGAACAGAACAGGAAATCGTTCAAATAGAGTACTAAGCACTATTTGGGTCGCAAACACCACGACATGGTATAAGAAGATAGTAAATGTTGGGGCAGTAATATGTCCCAACATTTTATTATCTCCAACCGACTCTTCTAACAGCTGGACACAATGCCTATAACAGGCTAGAATAGTAGTTGCTCGAAAGTTGTATTTGTACTACTTAGATTGGAGAAGATAATGCTACAAATAAAAGGAAAATTTTCTACAGCAATAGTATTTACTGATTATGTTGAAGAAAGTGCTAAGGAACAGATTAGGCAATTATGCGATATGGCGTATACTCAAGGAAGTATAATTCGCATAATGCCTGATGTGCATGCAGGAATAGGATGCACAATAGGGACGACTATGACAATTTCCGACAAAGTTGTGCCCAATCTTGTCGGTGTTGATATAGGATGTGGAATGGAAACGGTCCGCATCAAAGAAAGAGATATTGATCTTAAAAAGTTAGATGATTTGATCTATAAAAGAATACCTGCAGGTAGAAAGATTAGAAACTCCCTTCATACTTACAATGATAGAATTAACTTGAAACAGCTCCGATGTAGAGATAAAGTAAACCTTGATAGAGCAGCAAAAAGCATAGGAACCCTTGGTGGTGGTAACCATTTTATCGAGGTTTCAAAGGA
>JAAYHT010000143.1 GCA_012735285.1 Clostridiales bacterium
GACACAAACGGCTGATTTGATAGATCAGTAAACGAAGGGAAGCAACTAAGAAGCCCCGTGGGAAAGCAGCTAAATGAGCTCTCTCACGGGGCTTTTTCTTTTTCCTTGGGAGCAATCAAACTCTTATGAGGATGGAGGTATTTATGGGGGGGGAAAGTTCTAGGATCAGATAGGTGGAAAGTAGCTAATATGGAGAAATTCCTTTAAAAATACCTAGAGACAGGAACGGTGAATTTGAGCCAATTGTAGTACCTAAAAATAAGCGTGATATCTCAGGAATTGAAAGAGAAAGTAATAGCACTTTACTCTAGGGGGATGTCTACTAGAGATATACACTCTCAAATAAAAGACATCTACGGGATAGAGCTATCTGCAGAAAGGGTAAGTAAGATAACAGATAGCTTGCTGCCAGAAATAGAAGAATGGCAAAACAGGCCTTTAGAGCCAATATATTCTTTCATTTTCATGGTCTCGGAATTGAGGCTTAATAATATATCAACTGACAGTTTTCTTTGATGACAGGATAAAAAAACCTCTAAAATATAATTAGTAAGTGAAAATAATTTAGTATTTATTTTGATTTCTTGCTAGTTTAAAGCACAAAGTTATTTACTGTCTCTCAAAAGAGTTAGGGGTCAAAGCCTAGTAGCTACAGACCCCTAATAACTCAAACTCAACTTATTCTACCAGCAGTATCCATTTGTTCCGTTGAACTGAAAAGCTGTTCTTCTTCTGGGTTTGTTGCAATCTCTGTCAAAGTCTCTGTCACGTTCGCCCCGTACATCACGATCTCGATCGCAATCATCTCTTCTGCAGAACCAATCCCAGTCGAAATCACAGTCTCTATCACGATCCCTCCGTCTGTCTCTTCTGTCACAATCTCTATCACGGTCTCTGTCTCTATCGCGATCGCGGTCTCTATCCCTGTCTCGATCTCTATCGCGGTCACGGTCACGATCTCTGTCTCTGTCCCTGTCGCGATCTCTGTCCCGTTCTCCTAATACATCACGGTCGCAATCTCTATCAAAGTCCCTATCTCGGTCTCTATCACGATCCCTGTCTCGATCCCTATCACGGTCGCGGTCACGATCACGATCTCTTCTTCTATCATCGAGTATATCTTCTAAGCATTTAATCAGTTTTCTAAGACCGTCTTCAATATTCCTTAATCCTTCGCGTATCTTCCTGTCAATTTCGCATACGTTGTCGCCCCTGCATATATCATCTAATGCTTTCAGAATTTGTTTGATACCTTTGCGGATCTTACAAATTCCTTCTAAACAATCTCTGTTGCAATCAAAGTCTATATCATTTAAGGCTTCTATAATATCGCATAAGGCTTCTTTTATATCACAAACTGCATTTTTTACTTGTCTCTCGCCATGAGAAACCCTGCATCTGCAGATATCATCTAAGCCCCTACGAATATCTCTGATATTCCTTTTTATATCCTCAATAGCCCGCCTTATTTTCCTCTCATCCCTATCAAATCTATCATCACATCTATTCATAAACATAACCCTTCCATATTAATTTTACCCCATAGATGGGTGTATACTATAATATGAAAGTGGGCTGGAATATGTTTATGTATAGAAAGCTACATAATTTTGGATAGTAATATAAACTGGTGGGACAAAAAGAAGAACCCAAATCCCCAGCTGGCTAGGTTTGCTACAATACCATATGCAATTCTGCGTTTCCTGCTATTACCTTTAAGATATCTTGCAAATATTATTGATTCTATGATTAGGATAATAACTTCTATTGGGAATTGAAATAGATATGCAGTTATGGGTCCGCTTCTTATCAATGCTAAACCCACTGTTAATGTAAGTACTATTTGAGTAACAATATTTGTTAGAATAAAGATCTTTAAGTTTTCTCTTAGCGCAAAACCGAACAATAGGAGAATAATACCTTCAATAATTAGGGTAGGTATAAGAGTTGTGAAAAACTGAACTAAATAACTGTTCCAAAGACTTGGAACAGTCGTGTGTCCTGTGGAATAATCGTAGGTTACACTGCTGTAAAGCGACTTTCTTGTAAGCACATCAGATACGGATACATTGCCACTTTCAGTAACAATTATTATCCTATAAACATCCGGTACCCCAACATAGCCGAATTTATGAACATAACCTTTCTCACTAGGTTTTCCTATAAGATCTCCCCACATTGGAAGGCCCGTACCCTCTACGAGTGCGGGCTTCCATCCTTCATTCTCATAGCTGTATAGCAGGGACAGCATATTTTGATTTAGTTTTTCACGTTCACCTTCATGAAAATTGTTATAGCTTTCCGCCTTTTGAGTAAGTAAATCTAAATAATAGGTTTCAGCAGGTGGATTTATAACATACACTGTCAGGCTATCTTTAGGCCCCATATCAGCATAAGCAGTTATAGGCATCATAAATGCTATTACCATGATGATAATAACCAATAACTTTTTCATGTTTCCACCCTGCTTTCATACTCTATTTATTCCTGAAATAGGGGTTTTCCTTAATCTCAATAATTAAATCAAGTTCAGGATCGTGTACAAACATACCCCTCCTGAACCCTATAATATCATCCTCTGTCTCTACTTCAAAAATAATTTCTGCTCCTCTGCTTAGAAAATAGTTTCTGCTGTCATCAAAATCATCTACTGGAAAGCAAATATGATGAAAACCGATACTTCCCTTGTCTAAATACTCCTTAAATATACTTTCACCCACTGCCGGATATATTATCTCTATCGTATCCTTGTTACCCTTTCCAAAGCTACACATGGCAATCTTTAACTCACATTCAGGTAATTTAACTCCACGTGTATAAGCTTTATTCGGCTTAAAATCATATATCTGAAAATCTTTTACACCATAAAAGCTTTTTAGGTGTTCAATTGTACCTTCAAAATCATCTACTACGAATCCCATATGATGTAATCCACGCTCAGCTAACTTAATCATGAAATCCCCTCCCTATTATTCCGTTATATCCATTCTATACTTAGTTTTATACTATTTCAAATAAATAATAGAACAAATAGCCTATTTTTTTAATAATATAATTAATATAGCTAAAAGGAGGCAGATAATATGCCAACAGATTTACCATCAGATGTACTAATATCTCATGGAGAGATGAACCTGATAAATTCATTTCGGACAATTTGGAGAGAATTCGCCTTATGGACGAGATCAATGTTTATTGCCGATTTAACAGGATTGGGCAATTTAAATGCTGTTTTTAATAGATTGTACAGCATTCCTGAAACATTTATAAATCAACTTAGGGTAATATTCGGCGAGAATGCCGATATATTAGTTCAACCCCTTTCTATGCATATTGTATATTTGTTAGACCTATTCGAGGCACAAATAAACAATGATGTTGAAGGAGTTAATGCTGCCACAACCCTTTTATATCAGAATGCCGATGAACTTGCTAACGCTTTTGC
This sequence comes from Clostridiales bacterium, assembly GCA_012735285.1. Classification (GTDB taxonomy): domain Bacteria; phylum Bacillota; class Clostridia; order Peptostreptococcales; family Anaerovoracaceae; genus JAAYHT01. Next base: position 3,446 of record JAAYHT010000143.1, read on the forward strand.
ACAGATTAATCCCTTCTGGGATGAAGCACAATGGAGGAATTTACTCTATCAATATTTATCTTTAACCTTCCAAGAGTCAACCGCTATTTTAGAAGGAAAATTCGATCTAGATGTGGATATATATGATAGGATTTCAACTTTTACAACACTGATTGGAGACTACACTGCAACCGGTGTATTGCAGTACCTAAGAGCAACTGGTATGTAAAACTAAAGGCCGGAAAACCGGCCTTTTATCTTACTTCAAAAAATCCCTTGCTGCTTTCAATCCATAAGCGGGCTCAGCTTCTAATACAGCCCTATTAATAGCCCTAGCCATCACATCTGTTGCCAGTGCTCCTACAGCATCAGGCATTACCTCAACTTCAGCTGTGCTTAAGGCAAATATTGTATCTCCATCGGCCATGGTATGAACAGGTCTTATGGCTCTTGCAAAGCCATTATGGGCTATTGATGCAATCTTGTTCAACTGGGTTTTATTAAGCTTAGCATTAGTTACTATACATCCTATTGTAGTATTCCCGCTAAAGACATTTCTGTTACCTGCATATTCAGCATACATAACCTCTTCAGTGTTTGATATGGCAGTTTTATCTTCATTAAGTATTCCTGCCAGTCTCTTACCTGTATCTACATCTATTACATCACCAAGGGCATTAACAGCTACAATAGCACCTACTATGAGATCTCCTATCTGCACCGCATAGGTTCCTAGTCCGCTCTTCATCATGAAATCAGGACCTAAGAACTTACCAACAGTAGCTCCTGTTCCTGCACCAACATTTCCTTCCTGGGGCTTATCTGTTGATGCATTCAAACAGGCCTGGTAGCCCATTTCTTTATCCGGTCTGCATTTTGGATCCCCTACTACTAAATCAAACAGCGATGCTCCGCAAACTATTGGAACAACTCCTACTCCCACATCAAATCCTACGCCTTTTTCTTCTAAAAACTGCATAGCTCCAGATCCTGCATCCAAACCATAGGCACTTCCGCCTGATAACATAACTGCATGAATCTGCTCAACCATGTTAACAGGCCTTAATAGGTCGGTTTCTCTAGTAGCAGGACCTCCGCCTCTCACATCGACACCAGCAAAAGCCCCCTGCTCACAAATGATTACAGTACAACCTGTACCACCTTCAAGATCCTGGGCGCTTCCTACCTTGATGCCTTTAATATCGGTTATCTTTACTTCCTTCATAATCTACCTCCAACTCCTAACAAATTAGGGCAGCATCAGCTGCCCTAATTAATTGTAGATGCAAATTATAGTGCTTGCATAATCATAACAGCTTGAATTAGAGCTATTATAACACCTACAACTGCTTCTCCGCCAAGGAGACCAGCTGCGATTATCTGGCCAGTTCCTCTGCTTTCATATCCAGGAGCAGCTTTCATAACGATAAATCTTATTAAACCTCCAAGGAAAGCTGTTGCTGACAAGTAGAATGGTAGATATACACCAAGACCTAATGTCATAACAGGGAAGTTTACTATGTAAAGAATTATAGCTGCTATTAAACCTATCACGAAAGCGGGAACATGGGATATTCCTCCAACCATAGCTGCTACAGCACCTGCTTGAGGAGCCGGGAACATGTCAGGATTACCGAATGCTTCCGGACCATAAGCTTTCAGAATGACGAATAGAACTATGACGGAAACGATTGCACCAATAACTCCGCCAATAACCTCTCCGATCCACTGAGCTTTAGGATCAGAGTTTAGTACGTAACCTGCTTTAAAGTCATTCATAACGTCACCGACCAAACCGCAAGCTACAGCAACAATTGCTGCAACAAAGAATGCTTCAGTTTGACCGATGCTGGATACTGCCTTAGCAGCTAAGAGTATGATTATACCGAAGATTTCCATCGGGTTGATACCTGATTGTCCTACGCACTGTGCTGACATTGAAGTTGCTAACCAAACACCGATGATGGTAACGATTGAAGCAACTACTCCCATATCAGCAAGTACTGTGAACAAGAAAGCTAGGATTACCATTGCGATGGGAGCCCATCTTAACGGTATAACGCCTTCTCCTAAGCTGGATTTGCTGAACATAGGTCCAAAGATTTCCTTAGCTTTTGGAAGGATACCCTTGATAATGATACCAATACCGGTACCAACCATCAGGCCTATTCCTAAGGATGACTTAATATTTGCCGCAGTCGCAGCATCTAAGATACCTAGAGCCTGACCGCCAATCAAGATACCAAAGTCACCTATGATAGCACCTAGGAACCAAACTCCGATGAATACTGGACCAATGATGAACCCTACAGCAACTAGCATGGGGGATAGCCACATTCCACCTAGTGATCCATAGCCCATCATTCTTTGGAACCAAACAACTCCACCACCGAATGTACCAAACCAGTCTCTAAGTACTGTGAATATGGCAGCAAGTCCTAGTGATGCGAACAGGGTGCCAGCTTTCTTTCCACCTTCGTCACCGACGATTAAGGTTTCAGCAGCAGCCTGACCCATTGGGTAAGGAAGTTCCTTGGTTACTACGAAATATTTTCTAATTAGCGCGGTAAAGATTACACCCAGGATAACCCCACCCAGGGTTACAACTATTAATGCAAAAGAGCTTATATCTGCATCAGGATTTAGCATGTAGGCACCGGGGATTGTAAATGCCAAACCACCGGCTACCATAGATCCTGCAGACATAGCTGTGTGAGTTACGTTAATTTCATTAATATTAGTATTGCCTAAAGCTTTAAGTGCAAACATGGATACCAGGGCAACGAACATAATCGGCCAAGGTAGAGCTCCAAGCTTCAATGCTACGAACATTGAGCTCATCGTTAGGATAATGGCACCTATGGCACCAATTATCATTCCTCGAACAGTAAACTGTTCTCGAAACGATGTGGCGTATTTTACGCCCCTTTGCTCTTCAGACATATTATCCTCCTTAAATCATACTTGTTTAATATGGATATAATTTTTATCTAGTATATTTGTAATAATCGAATATTGCTTTTTTATCTTGCATTCTTTCTTCTAATGTCTTTGATCTGTCATAATTGTATACAGCTTTTTCCCAGTCGCCATATACAGCATTTGGAAGTATAATGAACTTATCTCCCCACATATCATATACTTCGTCTACAGCATCTCTTCTTGCTTGAACGCCTTCAGATGGTGGGAATAAATCTGCAAAGTCTTCAAGGTTGTCACCAAGAATCATTACTACTTCATAATCTTTTTCAACAATGTTTCTTCTTGATTCCTTACTTGAAGCCATGCCATCTTCTCTTATGAAGATGTGATCTTCATCAACCATTGGGAAGCCCATTTTTTCCATAGTTTCAAATGTAACTTCTCTTAAAGATGAAACTCTGTTAGTAATATAGAATACATGACCACCGTTATCTACTACATAGTTCATGAATTCTACTGCACCTGGTAGAGGTTTGCAAGCTTCGCTAGCTAAGGATCTACCGAAGGCATCATTTGTCCACTCTCCATCTTGCAATACGTCAGCTGTATACATAACACCATCAACCAAAGTGTCATCTATATCAGCTATTACAGCTAGATTTGTTGCATCAGGATATTTCTCTAAAGCCTGATCAAATCTTAATGTTGCAAGATTGAAGGCCTGGATGAAGCAAGCTCTTGCTTCTGCTGACAATTGCCATAATGCAGCGTCTACTTTCTGCTCTCTATCTACATAGCTGGAAATTCTTAAGGGATCTTTCGCTACAGCAGTATTAGAAGCCGCATCCCAATCGACGTCATATCCTATAGATTCAAAGAACTGACGGAAAGGTACATAAATATGGCCATCTTCTAGATATACACCCTTATCACCAAAGTCAGCTTCTTTGCCTTGGAGTACGACATTTACTGAATCTGTTATAACTGGAGCAGCAAAAACTACTGATGTTGTCATTACTATAATTGCGATAACTACTAGAACTCTTTTCATTTTTAGGTTTTCCATGACTACTCCTAACCTCCTATTTTATTAATCTCATTAAATAGAAGTAACGGTTGATATAACGGATTTGAAATAACGGATATAAGTTGCTTATCCCCCTTTCTTTAATATTTCTGTATTTTATACGACAGATTGGTATATATTTACTAATACATACCAATCCATCGATATAAAACTATATTAATTTCATCTTTATGGCTTCCCTTTCCAACTCCTCCCGGAAGTCGGGATGAGCTATGGATATTAACAGTTTTGCCCTTTCCTTAATGCTCTTTCCTTTTAAATTAACAATTCCATACTCAGTTGCGATATAGTGTACTGCACTCCTTGGAACAGTAACTATCGAACCCTGCATATGCACAGGCAGGATCGTCGATTGCCGTTGGCCATCCTTTGTTATCCTGGTAGAAGGAGAACACAAGAAGCTCTTTCCTCCCTTTGATAAGAAGGCACCTAATACAAAATCTAACTGTCCGCCTGTTCCACTTATATGTTTTACCCCAATTGACTCGGAATTAACCTGTCCAAACAAATCTACCTGCAAAAAACTGTTTATGGACACCATTTTATCAATTCTAGCAATAATTGCAATAGAATTTACATAATCTATCGGAGCAGCATAAGTTAAGGGATTTTCATCTAAAAACTCATAGAGTTCTTGAGATCCGAAGGCAAAGGAATATACCATTTTCCCCCTATCCAGATTCTTGTTACCCGTAATCTTTCCTGCCTGGTACAAGCGATAGAAGGCATCAACAAACATTTCAGAATGGACGCTTAGGTCCTCTATTTCTGATTCAGAAATTAGAGTTCCTACGTAATTTGGTAAACTGCCTATACCAAGCTGCAAGGTACTTCCACTTTCAATATGCTTTATTACATGCTTAGCTATCTGTTTTTCCTCTTCAGTAGGCTCCTTGGAAGCTACTGTGGGAAGAGGATTAGCATCGCCTTCTACAACAAAGTCTACATCATCAATATGTATGGTATTACGAGTTCCTGCCACTACAGGTTGGTTGGGGTTTACTTCAACAATTATCTTCTTTGCACTCTCTAAAATGCCCCAGCTCTCTGCCACCTGCGGTCCGATATTAAAGTTCCCGAATTTATCCATTGGAGAAACTTGAAGCATTGCAACATCAATATTCCCAATGCTTTCTGTATACACCTTGGGCACTTCCCTATACTGCATAGGAACATAGTAGCAAAGTTTGTTCTCATTCATCCTTCTTTCGACGCCACTCATATGAAAAGTCATAAAATCAAAGTGTTGTCCTGAAGGATCTGCCTTAATAATTTCCGGAATATCTTTATATGGCCAGAATGTTAGATATACTTTTACATTCTCCAGTTCATTAGCGCGTTTTGCAAGCGCCTGATCAAGCTTTTTTACCACACCGCAGAAGATGCCGTAATGTACCGAATCACCGGACTTTACAACCCTTACAGCCTCATCTGCATCAACAAGCTTTTCTCTGTATTTCCTCTCCAAGTCCTTCTTTTTCACCATATGGATAACCCTCTTAAAAACTATGCATTCCAAGCCCTTAGTGCTTGTTTATTTAAATCTATAAGATTTGCTTTATCACCTGTAAAGATATTTTCTAATACCTTTTCAACGCTTTCGCGCTTCACAATGCCAGTATTATCTATCACAGCGCCTAAGATTACCATGTTAGCCACCTTAGAATTATTAAGGCCTTCAGCTATTTCATTTGCCTTAATGCTGTAAACTTCTATGTCATCCCTTTTAGGTTCTTCATCTATTAGTGAGGAATTTATAAAAATCTTCCCACCGGGTTCAACCATATTTTCAAATTTTACAAGAGATGGTAAGTTCATTGCTACTACTGCAGTCGCCTCGTTAATGACAGGTGAACTTATCTTCTTATCAGAGACGATTACAGTGCAATTGGCTGTACCACCCCTCATTTCAGGGCCGTAGGAAGGCATCCAGGTGACTTCCTTTCCTTCCATCATCCCTGCATAAGCAATTATCTGTCCTGTGAGTAATACTCCCTGACCACCAAAACCAGCTATTATCAATTTATGTGTGGCCATCTACTTCACCTCCTCAGGACATTTGAAATTCCCAAGTGGGTAATATGGAATCATATTATCCTTCAGCCAATCTAAAGCTTCTACTGGCGTTAATCCCCAGTTGGTTGGACATGTAGAAAGAACTTCCACAATTGAAAAACCAAGGCGCATTTGTTGAACCTGGAAGGCCTTCTTAATCGCCTTCTTGGCCTTTCTTACATTCGCCGGGGAGTTTAGGGCTACCCTTTCAACAAATACAGCTCCATCAATGGTGGCAAGCATCTCGGAAATGCGTAATGGCATACCTGCAAGTTCCTTCTTTCTACCCTCTACTGCAGTTGTTGCCTTCTGACCTATAAGGGTTGTGGGAGCCATCTGGCCACCAGTCATCCCATATATTGCATTGTTAATAAATATTGTTGTGAAGGTCTCGCCCCTATGAGCTGCATGGACAATTTCTCCCGCACCTATAGAAGCCAGGTCTCCATCACCCTGATAAGTAAATACAGTTTTATCAGGCATGGCCCTTCTGATTCCTGTTGCTACCGCAGGAGCCCTACCATGTGCTGACTCACACATGTCAACATTCATATAGTTATGGGATAGGATACTGCAGCCAATCGGAGCTACTCCAATTGTATCTCCCAATAAATTTTCTTCATCCAGCACTTCCATGACAAGCCTGTGAGCTATTCCATGGGTACATCCAGGACAGTAAGTCGTATTTACCGGGAGCATTCCTCTTGTGTATTCAAATACGGTCTGCATTACACCACCTCCAAAATTTTCTTGGTCTTTTCCACAATTTCTGATGGGGTGGGAACCATTCCCCCGGTCCTGTATATTAGTTCTACAGGAAAACGACCTTCCACTGCCAGTTTTACGTCGTCCATCATCTGTCCTAAGGATAGCTCAGCAGAAATAACTACCTTAGTAGATTTGTCAATCTTGTCGAAGGCTGGGTTTGGGAAGGGCCACAAGGAAATAGGTCTGATCATGCCAGCCTTTATTCCTTCTTTATTCAATTCTTCAATTGCTTCATCTACAATTCTTGACATTGTACCAAAGGCCACAAATACCACTTCTGCTCCTTCAAGGTCTCTCGCCTCGTATCTAACGAGCTCCTCTCTCATCCTCTGGTACTTTTTCTCATTATTAATATTGTGCTTTTCCAGTTCGTCAGGTTTTAATAGTAGAGATTTAACCACA
>JAAYHT010000144.1 GCA_012735285.1 Clostridiales bacterium
GGTGATCTGGGTATACCGGTGGTTTTGCTTGTCAATAAAGGAACTGCAAGCGCTTCTGAGATTTTAGCGGCGGCACTTAAGGAAAGCGGAGTAGCTACCCTAGTAGGTACTAAGACCTTCGGAAAGGGAGTTGCTCAAAAGATTGTTTATTTGAATAATGGATCAAGCTATAAATTATCAATGTATTACTTTCTAACCCCAAATAAAAATAGAATTGATAAGGTTGGAATAACCCCTGATTATATAGTTGAGAACTATAAAGGTATTGATACAGAAGCTCTATTAGCACAGTATAGCACTTTCGCTAAGATGAATGAAAAAACTAAGCCTAAGCTAGGCGATGTTGGTCTAAATGTCTATGGAGCGCAACAACGTCTATCGTTATTAGGCTATGAAGTACCTATTAGCGGAACTATGGACGAAAAAACGACAGAAGCTGTTAAGGCATTTCAGAAGAGCCAGGGCTTGTATGAATATGGAGTGCTGGATTATGCAACAATGAATGCTCTTGATCAAACAGCATATGAATACTCTATAGGAGCTGACATCGAAAGGGACCTTCAGCTTGATAAAGCGGTTGAGCTATTAACTTAGGAGAGAATCTTAAATGTTTCTGTTTAAGAAGGAAGATGTATACATAGGATATTCATTCGATGATCTGTCAAAGGTTAGGGGTGCCCTCGATAATGAGGGTATTAAGCATTCCTATAGGGTGAGAAGCCATTCAGGACAGTGGTCGAGCCGGGGTACCAGGAGAGGTATGTTTGGCAGTTTCGGAATGAATATGAACTACGAGAAACAATATACGGTTTATGTTCACAGAAAGGATGTCGAAAGGGCAAAATATCTTATCAATAGAGCTTTACATAAATAAAAAGAAGGGACATTTTATAAGTGTGAATAAGTCCCTTCTTTTAGTATCGCTAATTATAATACAGATTGTTTGTTAAGAATTCCGGATCGCTTGTAGCATCTATTCCTAAGTCTTTCAAGGTTTGATCATCGCGATCACTCAGTATAGCAGTACAATGTGCCTTGCTGCCTTTCAAAAGCAACAACTTTTCTACAGCTACCTGAGCTGAAGGATTGGTTGTTGCAGATATGGTTAAGGCTGAAAGTATTTCTTCACAGTTTAGTGAAGATTTTTCATGATTTAGTATCTTTGTTTTTAAATGCTGTATCGTTTGTAATACATTAGGAGATATTAGATGTATCTCATCTGCAATTCCTGAAAGTATTTTTATTGCATTCAGTACCGCTGCAGCTGAGGCAACCATTCTACTTGAACTGCGTCCAGTAACGATAGTACCATCTGGTAGCTCCAATGCCATAACAACTACATTTTCAAATCTTTTCGGATCTAAGGATTTCTTGTATTCTGCATATTCCCTTGCACGTTGTACTACAGTTCTGTCTTCAACCTTTAGATTTAATTCATCCATGAGCAGTTTGCATTTTGCAACCGTATCTTTATCTATCAACCCTTTTTTGTAATCACATAGGGCTATCAGGTAGCGGCGAACTATTTCCTGACATGCGGCCTCTTGGCAGACTTCATCATCTATTATACTGAAACCTACACGATTAACTCCCATATCGGTTGGTGACTTATATTCCGCTTCTTCTCCTGTAATTTTTTCAATAATTCTTTTAACTATAGGAAATACTTCCATGTCTCGGTTGTAGTTAACAGCCATTTGTCCGTATGCTTCTAGGTGGAAGAAATCTATCACGTTTACATCCTTTAAGTCAGCGGTTGCTGCCTCATAAGCCATGTTTACGGGATGTTTCAATGGAAGATTCCATATAGGGAATGTTTCAAACTTGGCATATCTAGTCTTATTACCCCTCAAATGTTCATGGTATAGTTGAGATAGGCAGGTTGCAAGTTTACCACTGCCAGGACCTGGTCCATTTACAACAACTAAAGGCTTTGTTACCTCAATGTAGGGATTAGCACCGTAGCCTTCCTCGCTTACTATTGTATCCACATCAGTTGGGTAACCTTTTGTATAAAAATGCTTATATGTCCTTATTCCTCTTCTATTTAGCTTGTTGATAAAGATGTTAACATCAGGGTGGTCTTCATAACGTGTGATAACCACGCTGTTAATAGAAAGGTCATATTTCCGAAAAGTATCGATGAGTCTTAAAACTTCTAAGTCATATGTTATTCCGAAGTCAGCTCTAGTCTTGTTTCTGGTAATATCACCTGCATAGATACAGATTATTATTTCCAGTTGATCTTTCAATTTTTGGAGTAGTTTAATCTTAGCATTTTCATCGAATCCGGGTAGTACCCTCATAGCATGTTTATCGTGAACGAGTTTTCCTCCGAATTCTAGATAAAGCCTTTCTCCTTTGCTTGGATCAATTCTTTCGATTATAGCTTTGGACTGCTCTTCTATATATTTCTGGGAATCAAATCCAATCATTAAATCACCTCTATATATTTATAATAGACAATATTCTTTGAAAAAACAACAAAGGATATTATAGCATTTATAAATTCTCTAAGCAAGACAAAAACCTCATGGAATAAACTGTAATTTTTGTTTGACTTTGTATAAATTTATGATAAAATGTAAATAAATTACATTTTAGGAGGGCGGTCATGAAACATAAGGTAATCATACTAACTATTATCTTTCTTTTATCAACAAGTATTGCAACAGCGGGTAATTTTGAATTCAACGATATAAGCTATGACCATTGGGCCTATGAAGAAATCATTAAGATGACAGAAGCTGGCATAGTTGAAGGCTATCCTGATGGAAGCTTCAGGCCCAATAGTCTAGTTACTTACGGTGAATTCATAAAAATGGCCTGTGAAGTTGCAGGGATAAAGAGTTACTTCCCTAAAACAGAGCACTGGGCTGAACCCTACTATTATACAGGCCTAAATGCAGGTTATTATACCCAATACGATATCGATATCAAAGTATTGGATAGGAGTATACCGAGAGGCTACATGGCTTTAATCGTAAGTTCGATGTTAGAGGAGTACGATCTTAAAGACTACGACAATATTTTAAACAGGATTGAGGATATAAACGTCAGAACCCCTTATGAGCACCATATTGTAAGGGCCTATTCTAGTGGTATACTTGCAGGCTATCCAGACAATACATTTCGTCCTGAGCAACCTTTGACAAGGGCAGAAGCCATATCTGTAATTTACAGGCTATCAAAAATAATAGAAATTGAAGAACCCGAAGAGCCTAAAGTAAGCATGGAAAGTGTTATTACATCCGCACCTGAAGATACCATCACTTTGTCAATGCTAAATTATGATGACAATGTTGATAAGTACAATGAGCAGATTATAGCCATATTAAAACAAACTATTCCAAACGAGGCCGATGAGCTTTTTACTGCTTTTATTGATTTTGCATCTAAACAAGTTGAGGGAACTACTCAGGGAATGAGAAAACAGTACTTTGGCGATTATCCCGTACTCATGGAAAGAATATGGGATACCCTCCGCATCTTTATATTCCCCGTAGGCCATACAAATAGCACATGGGATACTGAGCCTGGCCAGATCAACGAATTCTTTTTCTAAGTATGGGGGAGAAGAGCTATGCTGAGTATTTCAAGATTAATTTTTTTAATGCTAGTAATTACCCTACTAGCCAGTTTCACAACCAGCTGTGAGGATGCATATGCCAGTGTCGGCGAGCCTGTTATTAAGACCTTTGATCAGATGACCCAGGATGAGAAGCAAAGGGTTCTTGATAACCTAAAAAAAGAAGGGATAGTACCTTCGAGTATAAGGGTGGGAAGTGGCAATTATCCCCTTAATGAAGCATTATGGTTTCAAAAAGGAATTATTGCTTATGGAAACACTGCTGCTGTAAATGCAGCAGTCCAAACTACAGGCTCACCCAACTACAAGAATGGGATGTACAGGTATTGGGGGTATGATGTAAAAGGCGGGCTCTATGGCAATGACGACTTTCCCAGGGATTCGGATACCGGTACTCCACCCTACAATAAACAGTGGCTTACTACTGAGGAAATTAGAACTGATAATACAGCACAAAATTATGTAGGTCAGTTTGCCATGACCACTGGTTTTAGCTATCAAGAGAAATGGGCCACAGCTTCTGAATTTTTAAAGCAGAACCCCTCTTGGGTTTCTGCCGGAATAGATGAACAGTACATAATCGATCATTTCTATTTTAACGCCGTTGTCAGTGAAAACGGTTTAACTCAGGGGCAGTTCATCGGTGTACACAGAAGCAGGTTTGATGGAAGACTTTACTACCAGACCTTTTCCCTTTCTGTAGGTTTAGTTCAATATATTGTTCCTCCTGAGGAGCCTTCAGAGGATCCAGAACCTGAGCCTGAACCAGAACCAGTGACTGAACCGGGTATTGCTTTAGATGTTGAATGCAATCTATTTTTACCAGCCTATACATATGAGGGTCATCCTGTTTTGGCAGAGGACTGCTCTTTATTTACCCTAGACGGCGAGACATTTTCTGCCTGGCGTGCATACGAGGAAAACTTAGGAAGTAACAGGTTTAGGATTGTTGAGAGTGGGTCTAACAGACTGACAAGGATATCATCTATTAGAGCAGAGGCCACATTTCGTAATGCAGGCTATTACAATGTTGAACTCAGGGTAACTCCTAAGGAGGGCACCCCTGTCTATGACACTAAGGGTATAGAGGTAAAAAAGACCCCTTCTATAGAGCATACCCTTACAGGTGTACAGAAGCAAAACAGAAAGCAGGTTTTAAATCTACAGGTAGCTAAGCATCCCGATTATTCTCTAACTGAGTTTTGGGTTGAGATTGTGGACCCCGAAGCTGATGAAAAAGTGAGGCTATATCACAAGTTAGGAAACGGTGAGAACACTTTAGAAAATAGTGAGACCATAAAGACAAGGCCAATCGAGGTATTGAATTCGGATAAATTCTTTGAAAACTGCAGATTGGAGTTTCTGACTAAGAACAGCACTGCAAGGGATTATAGGTATATTGTCTATGTTAAGGATGAAAGGGGTCAAACTGATCGGGTGGAGGTTGATTTTTCCGTTGCTGTCGATCACCCGCCAATGCCTGAAATCATTATGGAAGAATATTTCATAAGGGGCGAGGGGTCTGATATGGCTGAGATTACTGTGGAGGATAATACAGTAACAGACGGAGATCAGCTTGAGCGTACATGGTACTTTAGAGAGGACGAAGAAGATTGGATTCCGGTAACTTCTATAGAGGGTTACGAAGATTTATCCTTTGGCACAGCTAAGAAGGTTAAGTTTTTAAAATTTGGTGTGGGGAGGTTTGATATAAGGCTTGATGCCAAGGATGTGTGGACTGAAGAGACACTGCCTGAGTATATAAGTGAGGAGGACTATCTTTCTGGAACTGGAGAAGCGAGTGGGGAAGTAATAAATGTAGCCCCAGTTATAAAGCTGGAACCTATAAAATACCAAGATGCCGATATTACTATTCTTACTGGAGGACAAAGTGAGTATGAGTTTGTGAATAGTAATATAGGGCTTTTAAAAGAGACCATGCTAAGTAATGCTGTGGATGCTGATATCATAATTGAGAAGATGAACCCCCAAGCTTCTAATAATGGTGGCAAGGCAGCTACCCTGCTCATGGAAGTGGCTACACCCTTTGGATATAACGGGGGTGGTACCTTTTATGAGAATCAGAACTACCTAGTTGATGATGAGAGGCTTTATAAAATAGATGCCACTTGGGCTGGGGCCTCAAGCTCTCATTATCCCGAGTCTCCATATACTGTTTCTTGCTGGGAGAAAACAGGGGTGCTAAGGTGGACATATACATTTTCTGATAGCTTTATGAAAGTACCTGATAGGGGTAGCTACCTTGCTCAGGATGATAAGGGTAAATATCTCTTTGTTGTGACAGATAGCAAGACTATGGTCCTAACCAAGGATACAGGTAGTTTTCTTACTATCCTGGATACACAAGTAAGCAGAAACATTTTTGTAGAAGGAAATACCATTTACACCTTAAAGTCTGATGGGATATATAGCATAAGTAGTTCGAATGGAAATATTAGAAAGGTCTATAATGGCAAGATCAGTGGTACTGCTAGGAGGATTGAAAACAAGGTTCACTTTCTTACAGTAGATGGGATGAAGCTTTACCGAGGGATATTTGATCCATCAAAAGAACTGGTTTATTTAGAGCCCATAAGTGGCAACCAAAACGACGATGGAAGGAGTTCATACAGCCTTATCGGTATAGATGTGTCAGGCAAATTTATTATTAGCGCAACTGTTCCGGTCAGCACCAGCTATGCTAGGATTACAAGGGTGTATGAGCGGGATAATAATCTGGTATTTAGTACCTCATTAACAGGTAGCTCCACATCTACATTTACTGTCACCCCTATATACAATGAAGGAGGCCTGTGCAACTACATAGCATATACTTGGAGCAGTAGGAGTGGATCTACCCACCGTGTAAATGCAAAGCTTGTAGGGATATATGATGGCTATGAAGGGGAAAGGAGTGTGACCGATTCAGAGGGCTATCCTTCACAGGCCTCCAGTATAGTTTTTGCACGTGAGATAGATGGCAAGGTTTACATATCAACTGGAGCCTACTGGACATTTATTCTCTTCTCAAACAGCTATGGAAACGGACCCCAGCACGGATATCCCGAAAGGACCAAGCTATTTGTTTTCAATCCAGCGTCTGGCACAAGCTCAATGGGACATGTGAGCGATGTGGGAATGAAGACGGTAACGGTTGAATACGGAAAGTCCTCTGATAGTCTGATAGCGGTTCAGACAGGAGATAACCACATAGGTCTTACTTATGGCAACAGGACAGGCCTGATTAGCTGGGAGCAGGATTTATATGACATTCTAAGGAGGTATATCAATAAAAACTATAGTGGTGAAAAGGATATTAATGCCCTAGTTATTTTCGATGAAACCAATTCTTACGACGAAGACACTTTAAACTATTTCAAAGGATTGATTGAGAGTAAAAACGGCAGGCTATTTTTCACAAACAGGGAAGAGATTGAAGAAGGCAGGCTGGGTGAACAAATACTGTCATTGGGTGATGAAGGCAGGGATGTGCTTGGAATTAGCGTTGAAGCCGATTTAGGCAGTATCTCAAAGACTTTTAAATTGCAACCAGGGACCACATACTACTATGAATATTCTATAAAGGGTCTGGATGACAGAAAAGATATTTTGAACCTAAATTATGATATATCCAGCGTCATAGATGAAGAGGGTTTAAATAAGGAGGGGTATGTAGTCACCGAATCATATTTCGAAGACTTCAACGATTCTGAGTTAAATCCCTTTTTCAATCTGATTGAATCAAGGGTAAGGGACGCTTTATATTGCGGAGCCCATGCCTACAAAAGTCAGGGCAGCAATTGGAAGAACTACTATGTAACCGATGGTAGCAGTTTGACTTTCACAGTGCCTGAGGGAAAGAAAGCTGTTTTATCATTCGATTGGAATATTATGATGGATGGTGCGCAGCAGTGGATGGCTAACTTTGTAAGAATAAATGGAGACGAATGGCAGGAGTTTGCACCTTCAAGCGGTACGGGACACTATACCCACCCTATACTTTTAGATGAGGGTGAAAACAGGTTGGATTTCTATGCCAGGGCCTATGGGGGCAGAATAACTGAAGCAAGAATGTGGATCGACAATCTGCGAGTTGATATAGTTGAAAAGTTCAGCGGAGAGATACCAAAGAGGGTTGAGGATAGGGAAGCCCGAATCATGCAGGATGCTTAAGGCTATCAACAGGTTTCTGGAAGCTTCAAAACTCCTCCTAATGTGGTAGCTTTTAGATCCCAAAGGGATGCACAGGTTTATTCGGGGCCAATTGGAAGTGTACCTTATACCAGTTGGGACTCTACCACTGAGGGAAGTAAAAGGGCAAGATTAAGCCTTCCTTCTGGAAAGACGGCAGTATTTACACTCCTATCCACCTATTCAAGACCTAGGTACACGAACGGAAACCAATATGGGGTTACCTATACTTGGGGAGACTACCGTTGGAGGTCCTATGCTAGAAATAATTATCCTGAGAGCGCCATGACAAATTGCCCGACTGATTACAAGATTAGGTTGCCGAAGATGACAGGTACCCAGATATTTTATCAATCTTCCTCTGCCTTCCGCTATGCCTATGGTGATTTTACAAATATTAAAGTGGCAATAGCAGATAGCTCAAATGTTTTAACGGATAACAACAGGTTTTTTATAGAAGGTGATAATCTCTATCTTGAAAACGATGTTTATAACAGCCAGGCTGAGGTAGTTTTTACCTTGCCTAAGGGAGACTACATACTAAAAGACTTTAGAATATATACGATCAGCAACGGGGTAAAGGTTTATTTAAATAACGATTATCTAGATTGGAATACTAATCAGGCTCAGACAGCAATTATTAAAGACCTTGACCCTGAAGAAGAGCCTGAGAGCCTGGTCTATAACAAGGGAGAAATTGTAGAGTACTCAATCCACTACTATGACTATGAGGGTGATCCATCTAAGAGACAGTATTGGAGCTATACCCATACTCCCTTCAATGACGGACCCCATCCTGATGCAGCTTTAATACTAGATGAAGAGGGTAATGCAGTTGATATTAGGGGTACTGTTCTTGATAGGCCAATAAACAGATTCTATATCGATGGGAAATATACAGTGGATCACTGGCAGGAGGACAATACTTCAAGACCCTTAGTAGATTCAGGTAATCCTGAATACGATAAACTTTCAAATGTAGAAAGCATAACCTTCTATATTGTAGGAGGAGCATCTGCCCCTTGGATTGAATATATAGGCACCAATCCATCTAAAGTAAAGGAAGGGGATAGCTACAGCATAACAGTGCAAGTGGATGATTTAGAAAAGGATGTACTCAGGCTGACTACAGAGGTGTACAAGGATGGTAATCTCATCTTTTCAGATAGAAAGACAGGAATAACTGCAGATCAGCTAGGGAACTATCCGGAAATTAAAATAACCAACCTTCCTACAGCAAAGGCAGGAATTTATGAAATAGTCTGTACTGTCAGGGATGAGACAGGGGTTGGAGTAGATTCCCACAGGTTCACTGTCACATCTATTGGGAACATAAAGGGTAATGTATACCATACTGAACAGTGGGATGAAAACAGGAAGAAGTACAATCTCCACTATTTTGGAGAAGAGTTCAATAAATATATCCCCTTTGATCAATACGTTGGGATGAAGTTGCCTAGAAAGAGGGGGACAAATGTGTTCTGGTCGGGAGAACGATTCATGCTTTCAGCTGATGTAGCAGGAAGCCCTGAAACTGTAATAGCCTCTATCCCTGGCAGCAGCTATATTACCACCCTGCGCAATACTGGTAAAAAGAATGGGAAAGGTGAGGCAATTTACAGCGGTGAGCTTTGGGACAACTCTATGCTAAACAGATGGGGAACAAAACAACCTGAGCAAGTAATAGTAAGATTTACTGCTAAATATGCGGGAGGTGCGGATAAAAGCTTTGACGTTCCTATAATTCTTGACAGCACTATGGATTTTTGGCTTCTTCATAGGCTCTGGTAGGTGTTTATAGTGAATAAATATTGGATATAAATAATATAATTTTATAACAAATTGGCTCCTGAGCTTGGGGCCTTGTTGAAAAACAGGCCCCAATGGGAAGCGGTTAACCCACTATGCCTGTTGCCTTGATATTAAACCAAAAGCACATATTTTTATAATAGAAACCCACCCTATTAGTTAAGTAGTACACACTCCTGAAAACTGTACACAAAAAGGCAAATAAGTGGAATCGCTTCCTTTTTTATTTAAGCTTTAACTCCTTGTGTACTCATCTGTTCTCTGAGTCTTGTAATAAATAGATAAGGAAGAGCTACATAGATAGTTATTTAAATGTGTTGTTGACTTGGGGATTCTGAAGATAGAGAGTTCTTTCTTGTTTCCTTTGTCTACAATATAGAAAGACTGATCTATTTCATCGTAATCTTCAAAGCGAAGTGAATACGTAATCCTTGAGTTCTTTATATAGTGCAAACAGCGAAAAGCTCAAGGATTACTATATTTTTTTAAACTAAGTATAGTTGGTCATTAAAATGTTTATCTAATTGATTAGTGAGCAAGCTGATGATCCTCATTCCTACAGAGGAAATAACGACAAGTTCATGCTCATCTACTTTTTTATCCCAGGGTTTTATATCCACATTATTGCCAACAGCATCTACTAGGACCTGACCCTTATCGGTCTCTAGAAAGCCTTTTATTCTAAAAGTGCTTTCCGAAATGGCATTTAGGAACTTAACTAAGTTATCATAGGAGAGGGTGGTGTCGCTTTTTAGTGTAAAGGTTTTGGGTCTGGAATCTATAGTATTAGAAGTTTCCCTAGGTGTTTCATCTGTATCAATGAGGTTTTCTACTATTTTTTGAATATCAACAACGCAGTAGGAGGTAACATATATGGGGACATTATTGTTAAAAAGCCTTATTTTCTCTATGGTTTCGTCAATTGTTTCTTGGTCAACAAGATCGGCCTTGTTTACAATAACCGCACCGCTGTACTGAATCTGCCTTTCTAAGGCTAGTAGAGTATCATATAAATCCAGAAAACTATCAGCATCAACAATACAGATGGCTCCTTTGTAGAAATATGGCTTTACTGTCCTTGGTTTAATTGTTTCGAGTATCTGACCAATGTTGGAAGGATCGGATAAACCTGAAGCTTCAATGAAAACATATTCGAGGTCTTTTTCGGATAAAAGGATTAGGCTGTGTAGAAAATTATCTTTTATGCAGGCGCAGAATATTGAACCATTGGTTAGTTCTTCGATAATAATGCCTTCTTTTTCAAGGGTTATGGCATCTACATTTGCTTCTCCAAACTCATTTACAATCACTCCGACTTTTTTATCCTGATATGCATCCAATAGAGACTTCATAAAAGTGGTTTTCCCTGATCCTAGGAAACCAGTTACTAGAATAATCTTTGTCATTTTCTCAACCTCTTTCTCGTATTTATTAGAAATTAGCGTTAAAGAAAGCTTTTACATTCTCATGCTTGGTATTATAGGGTAGGGTGCAACCGGACCCAAGTATAAAGCCTCCATCTTCTCTGAATTCAGAGATCAATGAATTGCAATAGCTTGTTACTTTATCTGGGGAACCGAGGACAAACATTATAGCTGGAACATCTCCTAAAATGCAAGTGTGATTATGCAGTATATGCTTTGCTTTGAGAATATCAGTATACCCATCTAGTTCTATAATAATCTTGTGTTTTGGCAATGTTGTAAAATATTCAAGATTTTTGTCCCAGTTTCCGTCAAGGTGAAAACAAGGAGTAATCCCTTCGCTAATAAATCTTAGCGCACACCTTTCAATATTTGGCCAAAAGAGTTTTTCAAATATAGTATTTGAGAAGAATTCTCCATTTATACGGTTGACACCAATCATAACTCTAGGGATACCAGTTTCTTTAATGGTCTTCAGGGATTCATTAATGCAATGGTCTACTGCAATGCTTCCAGCTTCCTTTACCACATCAGGAATCTGATAGACATCTTTCACAAACTGTTGAAAAGAGCGGAGATTGGAAAAATAGGAATAGGGAAAATGTATGTGAGCGCCATATAGAAATAATTGATGATTTAGTTTGGCGTGAAGTATTTCATTTTTATGAATTCGTAGCTGTTCATCCTTGGCAGCTTTGATATCCTCGGGCAGGGATTTAAACATAGTGAAATAGGCTTTGTTAAGATAGGCCTCATAGCCTTTGTCTATAATGATATTGTAATCTTCGCGGTCCATGACTTCATATTCTATAAACTGAAGTTCGCTGTTCCTTTCCAGATTTCTATCTGGCATCTTACTTTTAAGCAATCCTATGGTGTTTTGGATAGGACCATAATGTACAGAATAAATAGATCGCCTGATGTCCCAGGAGGGAAAGCTATTCTTAAGGTTTTCGAAAGCTTGAAATGCCAGATCGCAATCATGGAGGAAATCATAAGTGGAGATACCATGAAATCTGGCGGCATAGCATTCAATGGACGGGGCACAGGAAATACGGTCTACTCTCTTATGCTCAATGGCATTTTTCAATCTCTTATTCAGAATAAGTTGACTTTCTTTCATTTTAACACCTATCAAATTTTAGGTACTGCTAAAATGCTGTCATGACATTGTTTGCCTCATAAATTTGAGGCATATTGCTGCACTCACAACCATCGAAATGATACATAGAAATAGTATTTTGAGGCTCAAGAATGCAGAACAGCTGATCATTCCATTTGCCTGAGAACATATCGACTAAAATTTGTATGTTTCCCTTGACCGTTAATAAATCCAGGCCTAGTCGATCTGCCAGCGTTTTTGCCTGCATCTCATATTTCTTTATATCATAGGCACCCGTATCAATCATTACCATGCTATTATAATTTGCTAGCATTACATCCATGATTCTTTTGGCTCTTTTTTCTCCAAACCTTTGAATACAGAGATCATATTCCTTGCCAATAGCCAAATCGTTTTCTAACCAGCCTCTGGTTAAATAATAACAGCCTTTATGTTTAGATTTAACGTCAGTACCATAAAGAAGCATATCTATACAGTCATTAATCTTCGGGATGACTAGGGAAGAATTTCCCGATTCAATATTAATAAAGGCATTTCCACAATAACCATATGCAAAAAGAATATAATCATAATGATATTTATTTAGTTTTTTGATTTCCTCTTGCAATCTATCATGTAGTTTACTTGGAGACATGTGAAGTGAATCATCTAGCCAGATAATCGGGTATCGACAATTGGTGATACTCATAGCTAAAATGATTTCATCGCTAATCATTTTGCAGGCAATGATTGCATTTCTCATGGGGCTACTCCCTTTAACAGATATAATTAGGATTGTGGATTTGCGCTATACTCTTGATTAGTTAATTGATAAATTGTATAGCCTTCGACTACATCCTTAGCGATAGCATCTGCCTTTACGTATTCACATACGGCTTCATCCACCAGGCCACTAATAACGACTTTCACTTTACTTCTAAGTCCTCGTTCCTCGATTAGATTTATGGTTTTTTTCATAGAATCGAAAGATGCTGTAATGAGGCCAGATAAAAAAAGGAGGTTGTACTGGTCTTCTTTTAAATGCTGGATTATTTCCTCTGCCGGTACATCAACTCCTAGATGTTTTACTACTATACCTCTTGACTTGAAAAAGTTGTAAGCAATATTCTTACCTATGTCATGTATATCATGCTCTACTGTTGCAAAAATTACATTTATATTTTGTTCATTGGAATTAAATTTGGTATCGAAGGGTATATACTGAAGGATTTCATTAAATATTAAGCCACCCATAATTAAGTCGGCAATAAAGTAATGCCCTTCGTCGTATTCCTTGCCTACGAGGGCGAGCCCCTGTTGAACTTGATTTATAATATGTAAGGGATCAACACCCTGCGCCGACCGTTCCTTGACTATGCTAATCACCAGATCTTCATCCAGTTTATACATAGCTTCTGTTAATGGATCAATCAAAAGTTACGCCTCCTTCCCATTAAAAACCAGTTCAATTACTAAAAGACAGACTCACCTTCCAGAAAGGCATAATCTTGTAATATATGAATCTTTCCCCACATGAGGGTATTGTTTTTTAAATCCCTGTATTTTTGTTCTATAACCATGAGAGCATGGGGCTTGTCCAGTTTCATTATTTTCTGAATGTATTCATCTGAAAGAGCAGTGCTTATCCTAATTTGTCTTTGTTGTGAAAAGGCATTGCTATTTTGCAGAGCTTTTAATGGATAAGTGGCATAACCAATCTGGCTTTCTATGAAAGGGTCTCCTTTGGTATAGGGAAAATATTTTACATCGTAAGCAATAGCCTTATCTTCTCGTAAGAATATATGTCCCAGCATAATTATTTTGGTATTTTGATCAACTTCCAGTTCTTTTTGTAGTATATCATTTGCTTTGACAATATTAGCCTGTTGAAGCTTTACTGAACTCACATATTTCTCAATAAATTCGGTTTCATCAAAAGAGAAAACATATTTACCAGTTGCTGGTTTATTTACGAAGTAACCCTTACCAGGGACAGAAGTAATATAACCTCTTTCTGATAATAGAGTTAAACCCTTTCTAACAGTCATACGACTGAGATTGTATTCTTCGCTGAGGGCTTTCTCTGATTGTAACATATCTCCGGGCTTTAAAATACCTTGTTCGATTTTTTTCTTTATGTCTAGCATGATCTGGACATATTTAACTTCTACCATATTTTTACCTATTCTATTATATCAAAAATCTATTTGTTATTACATGTGAATTCTCTTTTTTAAATATTCTGACTGGAACCTTAAAGCCAACAAGAGGGACAGTTACATTTATGGATAAGGACTTATTAAGCGTTCGTATCGATGAACGTGCGCGCCTTGGCTTAGGACGTACCTTTCAAGTTCCTCGATCCTTTGAAAATATGACGGCATATGAAAATATAATGGTCAGCGCTATATGTGGTGGGCAAGCAACACAGCGTGATGCTGCAAAACGGGCACAAGAAATATTAGAACTAATTGGCTTAGAGGATAAAGCTCTAATGCTTGCTGGTTCTTTAAAACTTCTCGACAGAAAGCGCTTAGAAATTGGCATTGCATTGGCTCCATGCCCAAAAGTTCTTATGTTTGATGAAGTGGCTGGGGGATTGACGGAGTCGGAGGTATCAAATATTCTCGACATCGTTACCAGCTTGAAAAAACATGGTTATAGCATTATTTGGATCGAACATGTAATTCAGACTATGTTAAATGGTACCGATAGGGTTCTTTTGCTTGCGGACGGATGTGATATTATTTGCGATTTACCTCAAATAGTATTGGATTCTAACGAAGTTGAAAAAGTCTATTTGGGGGTGAGAAAAAAATGAGCGAAGATATTATTCTCAGAGTAGAAGATATAGATGTTTATTACGGTGATTTTCTCGCCATTCACAATGTTTCAATGAATGTAAAAGCAGGAACCATTACATCAATTATAGGGGCAAACGGCGCGGGGAAGACTACTTTACTCGATACTATAATGGGTTTTAATAAACCAAGAAAAGGAAAAATTTTATTTGAAGGTGAAGATATTACGGGTATGCGAACTAGTGCGATTGTACGTAAAGGGCTTTCTATGGCTCCTGAAGGTTCTATGGTCTTTGAAGGCATGAGCGTAAAGGAAAATTTATTAATGGGTGCATATGCATCCAAATCACGAAAAATGAGATCTGAACTAATGGAAAAGGTTTTCCTCTTGTTCCCGGTTTTAAAAGAGAAAGAGAATCAGTTGGCAACATTTTTAAGTGGTGGCCAAAGGCAAATGCTTGCAATAGCAAGAACTATAATGTCAAATCCAAAGCTAATTATTTGTGATGAGATTTCATTAGGTCTTGCGCCAGTCATAATAAATGATATTTACGACAAGGTCAAGGAAATTAATGAAACCGGTATAACCTTCTTGATTATTGACCAAGAGGTGCAGCGAAGCATTGAACATTCTGATTACAGTTACGTTATGGTTTCGGGAAGCATCGTTTTAGAGGGTGTTGCTTCAGAGTTACCCGAAGATGAAGTCAAAGATGCATTTTTTGGTATTAATAAGTATGCATAGGAGGTTAGGGAATGCAATTACTGATCCAATCGATTATAACTGGCATACTACTTGGCGGTTTATACGCAGCAATAGGAGTTGGCATGTCAATAATATTTGGCATTATGGGCTTGACAAATATTGCTCACGGTAACTTAATGATACTTTCTGCTTTTTTTGTCTTGATTTTTTCAACTGCTATGGGTGTTAGTCTTATTACATCAATACTAATTGCAATAGTATTGATGGTGATTATAGGTTTTCTATTTCAAAAGTTTTTGGTTAATGCCGTTATTGATAAGGGAGATACCCCAGCCTTATTGGTAACCTTTGGTCTGTCAATTATAATTCAGAATATATTAGAGATAATTTTTGGTGCAGATGCACGTTCTATTCGTAGTAGTTTTGCTACGGTTAATGTGGTTGATACAAAATATTTTTCTATATCTGGTGCCTATCTAACTAATTTTATAGTAGCCATTCTTGTGATTGTTGCCTTAACCCTAATATTTAATAAGACTGATATAGGAAGGGCTATAAGGGCTACTTCGGACAACACTAGAGCTGCCGAACTAATGGGTGTACATACAAAGTTTATATTCGCAGTTGCAATGGCTATAGCAATGGTAACCGCCTGCATCGCGGGTGTCTTGGTAGGTAATACCTTTGTGTTTTACCCGTATTCCGGAACCCAGTACTTAATTATTGCCTTTGGTGTTGTGGTGATCGGTGGAATGGGCAGTATTGTTGGGACCCTGCTCGGAGGGATGATTCTGGGTCTTGCTCAGCTACTGGGTGCATATTTCTTTGGCACCGGAAACCAGATACTATCAGGTTATATATTTATGTTAATTGTATTGACGATTAAGCCAGACGGTTTATTGTCTAATAAAAAACGTGCATAAGGGAGGATAAGAGTATGAGTATAATTGAAGCAAAATTAAACGGAAGAACCTCCCAAATAGCAATAGCGAAAAAAATTGTTGCTGCTATTATTCTAATAACGATGGGGACTTTACCATTCTGGGGTTCAGGTTATTTGACCAATGTTTTCCTTCTGGTCTTCCTATATATGTCTATAGGGATGATGTGGAACCTCCTAAGTGGCTATGCTGGACTTACATCTTTAGGTCAGCAGGCTTTCATCGGTATTGGTGGTTATTCGGTTGCAGTTTTAACCCAAGTTTATAAAATGTCTCTGATATGGGGCTTTGTCGTTGGAGCTGTAGTAGGTGTTGTTTTTGCTCTCGTTATCTCAATGCCAATCTTTAAAATGAACGGCGCCTATTTCACTATTGGTACATGGATTATCGCCGAGGCCTTATACATATTTTTCGTTAAATGGAAGTTTGTGAACTACGGAATAGGATATCCAATAACAGCAGCATATGATATCCCAATGTGGGGACTATATTTAGCCTCATTTGCCGTTGGAATCGGTTCTATTGTTATAGTAGCCTTACTATTAAAATCTAGGCTTGGCCTTACTCTTATGGCGATGCGTGATGATTCAGGTGCCGCTGAAGTTAGGGGAGTTAAGCTTTATAGGACTAAATTAATCTGTTACTTGATAGCGGCTTTCTGGGTAACAATTACAGGTTGTCTTCTTTTCTTAAACCAAGCGTATATAGTGCCGTCTTCTGCTTTTACAATCGATTGGACAATAGCTTGTGTGTTTATAGTTATCATTGGTGGAATCGGAACAATTGAAGGACCTATTGTAGGCGCAGTAATATACGTATTGCTAAGACAAATCCTATATGGCTTCCCTGGAATAAGTAATATTATTCTCGGCATAATTGCAATTGTTATTATCATTGCTGCTCCAAAAGGTATCATGGGTTATTTAAATAATAAATTCAACTTAGATATATTTTCAATTCGCAGAAAGATAAAAAAGTAAGTAATTAATTTTAATATTTAAGGAGGTAACTTTATGAATGAAAAATACCAAGTGATAGTAGATGCCCTTGGAGAGCTAGAGGAGGACAAGTTTCTTGACGCTATAAAGGAACTGTTGGAAGCTGATCCAAGTGCTGAAAACGCTGAGCAGATAGTAAACGCTTGCGCATTAGGAATGGAGAAGGTTGGAGAATACTTTGAGCAGAATGAGTATTTTGTTGGAGAGCTGATTTACGCAGCAGATATTCTGCAAAATGGATTCGACCTAGTTAATCCTTATCTATCAGAAGAGGATGCAAGCAAAAAACTAGGTACTATGGTTATTGGTACGGCTCCCGGAGACCTCCATGACATCGGTAAGAATATTTTCAAGAGCATGATGGAGGCTGCGGGTTTTGTTGTGCATGATTTAGGCGTAGATGTAAAACCAGAGGCTTTTGTAGAAAAAGTTAAAGAGGTAAAACCAAACATTGTTGGCATTAGTGGGCTTCTAACCCTATCGCTGGATACCATGGGCGATGTTATTAACTCACTTAAAGAAGCCGGACTAAGGGATGACGTTAAAGTCATTATTGGTGGAAATCCTGTTACCGAAGCTGCAATGAAAAGAGTAGGAGCAGATGCTTACAGCACAAATGCTTCAACAGGTGTAAAACAATGTAAAGAATGGGTAGGTGCATAAAATGAGTAAGGAAAAACTGTTTCAAGAACGAGTAGATCGTATGACAAAGGCTTTTAAACATGAAATTCCTGATAGGGTCCCTATTGCCTTTATGATTGAAACTTGGGCAGGCCATTATTCAGGATATGACATTGTTGATTTAGGCTATGATTACCCCAAATTAAGGGAATCTTTCCTAAAGGTTGCTGAAGATTTTGAAGAGATTGATGCTCTTCCCCCAGCATTTGGTGTAAGGCCGGGAAACATTTACGCAGCCACTCAGTCAAGGGAATACTCATACTATGGTGAGGATGGTGTACCATATGCATCCCTTCAACACTTAGAAGCAGGGAACGTAATGTCAACGGATGAATATCCCGAATTTATAGCAGATCCATTTAAATATATTGTAGAAAAACAAATTCCTCGCAGGTATGCCGCATTTGACAAGCCAGAACCAGAAAGGAGTTTGGCGTATGTACAGTTCGCTCTCATATACAAAACCTACATACAAGAGGCCATTGTAAAGTTGGGAGAGCAGCTAGCAGTAGAAAAAGGCATGCCTAGTTTATTCAAAGGAAGTACGGAAATGCCCATGGATGTTTTCATGGATTATTTCCGTGGATTTAAAGGTATCATCATGGATATCAAAAAACAAAAAGAAAATGTTATTGCTGCCTGTGAAGCATTATTCCCATTAATGCTTAAGAAGGCCATTCATAATGTTGAGTCAGGCATATTCCCCGGAATCTTTATTCCTCTCCATATTCCTACTTACCTAAGACCAAAAGATTTCGAGACCTTCTACTGGCCCACATTCAAGAAAATGATAGACAGCATAGTTGAAAAGGATTGTACGCCAGTATTATTCATGGAAGGAAATTGGGAGCCCTATTATGACTTCCTCAAGGAACTTCCAAAGAAAAAGGTGGTAGGTCTTGTAGAGAGCGGTGATTTCAGAAAGATGAAAAAAGAGATAGGCGATACCCTTTGTATTATGGGAGGTATGCCTGTAGACGTTATTAACCACTCAACAAAGGATGAGGCTATGAAATATGCAGAGGTGATTACATGGCTCCAGATGGCGGCTATATATTTGCACTGGACAAAGTACTGCTTTCACCAAACGAAGCAAATCCAGAGAATCTTAAAGCAGTACTTCAGACAGTTGCTAAGTATGGAGAATATAAATAAGGAGGTTTCCTATGATTATAAAAACACCTGAAATTAAATCAGAAATATATCCTTCATGGGAAAAGGTGGTGGAGGAGAATCCCCACTTAAAGAATAGCCCAGAAATTGTTTAGAAAAACTATGAAGAGTCAGTAGACGAGTTGTTTGATGCCATTATGTTGTTA
>JAAYHT010000145.1 GCA_012735285.1 Clostridiales bacterium
CAAAATGGAAACGAAAAAATGGGCTACTACCACCGTTTATTAATCAAATCAGAAAATTTCTTTATCAAATTAAAAAAGGTGTTGGAGTTTTTAATGTTCCAGCACCTTTTTTGTCTACAGTCTGAGCTAGGGTTACACCCTAGCTAAATTCGTCAATATTATTTATTATTGTATAGGTATTTGAATACTATTATTTGTCTTATCCTTTTTGGGAACATTTACTTCTAAAATTCCGTCTTCAAATTTTGCTTTAATCCCTTTGGCATCTGCATTGTTAAGATAAATGCTTCTCTGCATAGACTGTGTAGAACGTTCCCTGTGGATATAATTTGCTGATTCCTCTTCTTTTGTGTCCTGTTTTTCAGCAGTTATAGTCAGTCGTCCGTCATTAAAGTCAATTTTAATATCATCCTTCTTGTATCCTGCCAGCTCTGCCTCTATTATATACTCATCCTCTGTCTCTCTTAAATCTAATCTAAAGCTATTATTTCTCATCCATCTTAATGGGAAGAAAGTATCATTGAAAAAGTTATCTACAATATTATAAAAATCTAAGGGCTCATCAATAGGACGCAATCCTCTGTTTCTGTATGGCGTCAGTCCAAACATCTTAATCCCTCCTACATTACATTTTGTAAATATTATATGCAAATTTGTATATATTAAGCGCTTGGACAAAAAAATACAGCAGGTAAAACCTGCTGATGGAAGGGTCCTTTATATAGTTGGTAGACTATGAATTGCTTCTCCTTTTGCGTTCATTACAGCTTCCCAGAGCGTTTCAGAAAGAGTTGGATGTGAATGAATAGTTTCTTCAAGCTGCTCTATAGTTAATCCCTGCTGCACTGCCAATGCCCCTTCATGGATTAAGTCACTTGCATGAGGTCCAATAATATGTATCCCTAAAATCTTATGAGTATCCTTTTCAGCAATTACCTTGATGAAGCCGTCGGACTCATTCATGGTTACTGCTTTTCCATTGGCCGCAAACAAGAATTTGCCAACTATATATTGAATTTCTTGTGCCTTGGCCTGTTCTTCAGTTATTCCAACTACAGCTACTTCCGGAAAGGAAAAAACGCAAGAGGGCACAGCATTATAGTTAACGCATGATTTAAGACCAAATATCCTTTCTACGCAAACTTTTCCTTCCATTGATGCAACATGGGCTAGTAACTGTCCGCCTATAACATCGCCAATTGCATAAACGCCTTTGGCAGTTGTTTCGAAATCTTCATTCACTTTTATGCCCTTTTCATCATATTCTATGTTAGCTGCTTCTAAGTTTAATCCTTTAATATTTGGAGATCTTCCGGTTGCCACTAATAATGTTTCACATTCGTATTCTTTTATGCCATTATCAGTATCGGCTATTATTCGTAATCCACCTTCAGTTTCCTTAACCTCTTTTAATTTTACTCCAAACTCTACGCCGACTCTCAATCTTTTCATGAATTGAGCCAGCCTTCTAGACACTTCTTCATCTAAACTACGTATAAGTCTGGGCCTGTATTTAATAATTGTTACCTTGGTGCCAAAAGATGCAAAGATGCTAGCAAATTCCACAGCTACAACACCGCCACCATAGATAACCATACTTTCAGGCACATAATCTAGTTCCAAAGCCTCATCACTGGTTATAACTCTTGGAGAGTCCATGCCAGGCTCAGGCATATCAGGCTGGCTTGATCCTGTAGCGATAATAATCTTTTCAGCCTTTATTTCGATCGACTCTTCTTCATATAATTCAACATGGAGAGTTTTGGTGTCTATAAAGCTAGCTTTGCCCTTTATTACCTCAATTTTATAGCCCTTCATAAGCTGTTCGACACCTGAGCGGATCTTTTTTACCACTTCTTTTTTTCTACTCTGAACCTTTTCCATGTTGAATTTATAATCCGTGATTTCGATACCGAAATCTCCTAGCTTCTTGGTTGAATTGAGTAATTCCGCATTTTTATAAAAACTTTTCGTAGGTATACATCCTCTGTTTAAGCATACACCGCCAATCTTATCCTGTTCAATTAAAGTAACTTTTGCTCCCATCTGTGAAGCCCTGATGGCTGCTACATAACCACCAGGGCCTCCTCCTATAATAACAAGGTCTCTTACCATGCTGTTACTCCTTTTCCCATTTTAAAACAGGTTTTCTGGCAGCAAGAGCCTCATCTAATCTTGAGACTACAGTATTATAAGGTGCAGTCTTTACAATTTCCGGATTATTCTCAGCTTCTTCAGCTATCCTCCTCATAGTCTGTATAAATTCATCTAAGGTCTCCTTGCTCTCGCATTCAGTTGGCTCAATCATAAGAGCTTCACTTACAATCAATGGGAAGTAGACTGTTGGCGGATGATAACCGAAATCTAGTAGCCTTTTTGCAATATCAAGGGTTGAAACGCCTTTTGATTTTTGACGGTCTCCTGATAATACACATTCGTGCATACATATCTTATCATAGGGCAGATGGTATACATCCTTGAGCTTTTGCGCAATATAGTTAGCATTTAATACAGCCGCTTCAGATACTTCTTTTAACCCTTCTGCACCCATTGTGAAAATATAGGCTAAGGCTTTAATCGTAACATTAAAGTTGCCATAGAATGATTTCATCCTTCCTATTGACAAAGGCCTATCGTAGTCTAAATAGTAGGTATCATCTTTTTTGCAAACTACTGGGACTGGTAAAAATGGGATAAGAGGTTTCTTAACCCCTACTGGACCTGAGCCGGGGCCCCCTCCTCCATGGGGCGTACTAAAGGTTTTATGCAGGTTGAAATGTATTACATCAAAACCCATATCCCCTGGACGAGCTATACCCATGATAGCATTCATGTTTGCACCATCATAGTATAAAAGTCCGCCCTTATCATGAACAATTTTAGCAATTTCTACTATGTCTGTTTCGAATAGGCCTAATGTATTAGGATTAGTTAGCATAAGCCCGGCAACTTCCTCATTCATGACTTCTTTCAGGTGTTCTAAATCTACACAGCCTCTTTCATCGGATTTGACTTCAATTACCTCAAAGCCTGCAACAGCTGCTGAAGCCGGATTTGTACCATGAGCAGAATCGGGCACTATAATCTTGTTCCTGTTTCCTTCTCCTCTATTTTCATGATAAGCTTTTATAATCATCAATCCGGCAAGCTCCCCATGTGCCCCTGCAGCAGGTTGTAATGATACTTGATCCATACCTGAAATCTCAGATAGCAATTTATCTAAGGTATACATAACCTCTAAATTACCCTGAACCATGCTTTCAGGCTGGTATGGATGACAATTGATAAACCCATCAAATCTTGCAATAGCTTCATTTACCTTAGGATTGTATTTCATAGTACAACTTCCTAAGGGATAAAAGCCGGAATCTACGCCGTGGTTTCGTTGAGACAATTTTGTATAATGCCTAACAGCATCTAATTCACTTACCTCCGGCAATTCTGGAGCCTTTTCTCTTAAAAATGATGAATCTATTAAATCACTAATAGCTTTTTTAGGCACATCACACTCAGGAAG
>JAAYHT010000146.1 GCA_012735285.1 Clostridiales bacterium
AGATAATATTGGACTACTCATACTAGAAAAGGTAGCCAATTATCAGCAGGTTTCGTTTTTAACAGAGTACATTTCGCCGAGAAAACCTTTTGGTATAGAAGGTAACTATGTTAATAGTAAGAAATTTAGATCTGATCCCAGCACCCTTCAGTCCCCAGTTAAGTGCTATGGTAAGGCGAGAAGAATTGGCTTCATTGAAAGTGAAGAGGTTCTCAATCGCCAAGAGTGGATTGACTGCTGGAAAGTATATACGCCTTATGCAAATAATATAGGTACTGAGCTAAGTGACGACAATCAAAACACCTTTATCGGAGAGCCTGGTAGTGTTTGCACAGAAACATTTTTAGTCATTGGCGCGGACCTTCATTTATCTGCATTAGAAGCCTCATATTTAGCAATATATCTTAGAACCAAGTTTGCTCGCTTCATGCATAGCTTGCCGAAAATAAGTCAACATGGTACAAGACAAACTTACAGATTTGTACCTCTTCAGGATTTTACAACCTCATCAGATATCGACTGGTCACAGAGCATTGATAATATTGATGAACAGCTCTTTGCTAAATACACACTAACCGATGATGAGAAACAGCATATCCGTACATCAATAAAGGAGATGGCAGGAGAAAGGAGGCTTGAAAATTGAAAGCAACAGAAGCAAAACTATTAGAATTTATAAAAAAATCACCTCAATTTGTGATTCCGATTTATCAACGATCGTATTCCTGGTCAAAAAGAGAATGTCGTCAACTTTGGGATGACATTGTGCGTGCTGGCGGTGATGAGAATGTCAACGCCCACTTTATTGGTTCTATCGTCTATATAGAAAAAGGTATTTATCAAGTCACAAGCCAATCGCCGATATTGGTCATTGATGGCCAACAAAGATTAACAACGATTTCATTACTAATTGCTGCATTAGCAGATAAGTTGAGTCTTTTGCCAGACGGTAATCAGGAAATTCTAGAAGGATTTTCACCTAGGAAATTGAGAAACTATTATCTTAGAAACCCGGAGGAAGAGGGAGAGAAGTATTACAAGCTCATTCTTTCTAAAACAGATAAAGAATCTATGCTAGCGATTGTTGATAAAACAGATATCCCCCGTGATCATTCATTCAAGATTTATGAGAACTATGACTTATTTAGAGTATGGCTAGATGAGTATTCGGATCACTTAGATGTAGTGTGCAGAGGCATCGCAAAACTTATCGTTGTTGATATTGCATTGAGTAGTGATCAAGACAATCCGCAGCTAATATTTGAAAGCATGAATTCTACAGGAAAGGAATTAACCCAAGCAGATCTTATTCGAAACTACATATTAATGGGTCTTGATATAAAGAAGCAATCCTATTTGTATGAGCATTTTTGGAGACCGATGGAAATAGACTTTGGCCAAGAAGCTTATACCTCGGATTTTGATGGGTTCATGCGGCACTACTTAACTGTTAAAACAGGTAGAATACCTCGGATAAAAGAAGTTTACGAAAGTTTCAAAGAGTATGCTACTTCAATGCAGTTCAAAAATAATAACATGAGCATGATTGTAGAGGACATAAGGAAATTCTCTAAGTACTTCTGTAACATGACATTAAAGCAAGAGCCAGATAAAGACCTACAATTAGCCTTCAATGATATTAAAGAATTGCGGGTCGATGTAGCTTATCCTATGCTTTTAGAGCTCTATGATGATTATGC
>JAAYHT010000147.1 GCA_012735285.1 Clostridiales bacterium
CTTTAAAACACCAAATGAGGTTGTTGAAGAATAATTCTCTAAAAACGCAGCTTAGGATGTTATTGTTAATGACAGTTTAATTAAGAAAAACAACCAAACATTTTTAAAGAATGTTTTTCAGAGGTCTTTGTCACAAATGATTGACTACTCTAGATGATTTGCTTTCAAAATATAGATAAGGCGTTGACATTAACTCGCAGGGCGTATAGAATATAAGGGATTATTATATAAATCACATATAGGTAAAAGCGTTGAAGAAGAGAGTAGTAAGCAAGTATACCCTACAGAGAGGCGACCATTGGTGGAAGGTTGCTGGTGAGAGGCTTATGAAGATCACTTCGGAGCTTGCCCGCTGAAATAGCAGTAAGCGGGTACGGGGGCTACACGTTAGGTAGTATAGAGTGGTAAATCTCTCTAAGGATTTGCTATCAGGGTGGTACCGCGGATATTTTCGTCCCTAGATTTTTACATCTAGGGATTTTTTAAATTTAGAAAGACAATAATATTGATATAGAAAGGAAAGTTGTTAAATGTTTGAGAATTTATCGGAAAGACCGATTGCAGAAGTACAGAATGAACAAGCTGATAATTGGGATAAGAATAATCTACTTGAAAAGTGTGTAACATCACGGGAAGGTAAGCCTTCTTTCATTTTCTACGAAGGGCCTCCTACAGCAAATGGCAGCCCGGGTATTCACCATGTTATAGCTAGGACACTGAAGGACTCGGTTCTGCGCTATAAGCCCATGAGGGGCTATTCCGTGAAGAGAAAGGCCGGTTGGGATACCCATGGATTGCCTGTGGAAATTGAAGTTGAAAGAACATTAAATATGTCAGGCAAGCAGGATATTGAAAAATACGGTATCAAAGAATTCAACCAGATGTGTAAGGAATCCGTATTCAAATATGAGAAGCAGTGGAGAGAAATGACACGCAGAATGGGCTATCTAATCGATTTAGATGACCCATATATTACCCTGGAAAATGACTATATCGAAACCTGCTGGTGGATTCTAAAGGAATTCTATAAAGGCGGTTTGATCTACGAGGGTCATAAGATATTGCCCTATTGTCCACGCTGCGGGACAGGCCTTGCGTCTCATGAGGTAGCACTAGGCTATAAGGAAATAAGGTCAAATACTATTACAGCAAAGTTTAAAAGGAAAGACAAAGATGAATATTTCCTAGCATGGACCACTACACCCTGGACCCTAGCAGCTAATGTATCTCTAACAGTAGGCCCTGATATTGACTATTTAAAGGTGGAGCAAGAGGGAGAAATTTATTATGTCAGCAAGGAGCTGGCTGACCAGGTGCTAGGTGAGAATTACACTGTTTTAGAAGAGCTTAAGGGCAAAGACTTAGAATATATTGAGTATGAACAGCTGATGCCGTTTGTGGAAGTTGATCAGAAAGCCTTTTTTGTAACTTTAGGAGATTATGTTACAACTGAGGATGGTACAGGTATAGTTCATACTGCACCAGCCTTTGGTGAAGACGACTACAACACAGGTAAAAAGTATGGTTTACCTGTAATTAAGCCTGTAGATGAAGAGGGTAAATATACATCCACACCCTGGGCTGGAAGGTTTGTAATGGATGAAGGTCTTGATGTGGATATCATAAAATGGCTGGCAAAAGAAAACAAAATCTATGATAAGGCAAAGGTGGATCATAACTATCCACACTGCTGGAGGTGTACAACTCCTCTCATCTATTATGCAAAGCCCAGCTGGTATATAGAGATGACCAAACTAAAGGATCAGCTGGTGGAGAATAATAAAAAGGTTAACTGGTTCCCAGATTATGTTGGAGAAAAGAGATTTGGAAACTGGCTCGAGAATGTAAACGACTGGGCTATTTCCAGGGACAGATATTGGGGAACACCCATAAACATCTGGCGCTGTGAAGAGTGTGGTGCTTTAGAATCTATAGGTTCTCGAAAAGAGCTTGTAGAAAAAGCCATAGAAGATATAGATGAATCAATTGAACTTCACAGGCCTTATGTTGATGAAGTTCACCTGAGATGTCCGGAATGCAGCGGAGTAATGAATAGGATTCCTGAGGTTATGGACTGCTGGTTCGATAGCGGTGCAATGCCCTTTGCACAGTGGCACTATCCTTTTGAGAATAAGGAAAGATTTGACGAGGAGCTCTTCCCGGCGGATTTCATATGTGAAGGAATTGACCAGACCAGAGGCTGGTTCTATTCGCTGATTGCAATTTCAACATTTATCAAGGGCACAGCTCCTTACAAGATCGTGCTTGTAAACGACTTGATTCTGGATAAGGAAGGCAAGAAGATGTCCAAGTCAAGGGGCAATACAGTAGATCCCTTTGAACTGTTTGATAAATATGGCGCTGATGCAACAAGATGGTATTTACTGCATGTATCACCGGCCTGGTCGCCAACCAAGTTTGATGAGGATGGCCTGGTGGAAATAGTCAGCAGATTCTTCAGCACATATAGGAATGTGTACAATTTCTTCGTGCTGTATTCTAACAGTGACAATATAGATGCAAGAGAATACGAACTTGATTATGATAAAAGACCAGAACTTGACCGCTGGATTTTATCGAAATATAACCAGCTGATCAAAGATGTTATTGAAGATATGGATCAGTACGACCATATGAAGGCCGTAAGAAAGATACAGGAATTTATGGTTGAAGATTTTTCAAACTGGTATATAAGGCGTGCAAGGCGCAGATTCTGGACAGAGGAATTGAATGAAGATAAAATATCCGTTTATTTAACAACCTATGAAGTGTTAGTAGGAGTTACTAAGCTTTCTGCCCCCTTTGCTCCATTCCTAATGGATGAAGCATATATCAAATTAACAGGGGAAGAATCTGTCCATTTGGCCTACTATCCTGATCCTGACGAGAGCTTGATTGATCCGAATGTAGAGGAAAGAATGGATTTAGTAAGGACTCTCGTAGGTCTTGGTAGGGGAGTCAGAGAAAAAGAAAGGATCAAGGTGCGCCAGCCCCTTAGTAGCATATTAGTTGATGGTAAATATGAAGACTTAATAGGCGACATGACAGACCTTATCAAAGAAGAGCTCAACATCAAGGAAGTAGTATTTGAGCAAAAGCTAGACAAGTTTATGGATTTTACTCTACGTCCAAACTTCAAGGAAGCAGGACCAAAACTAGGAAGCAAGATCAAGGCCTTTGGAGCTGCCCTGGCTAAAGCTGATGCGCCATCGGTTGTTGAGACTTTAGAAAGAGAAGGCTCTATTGTATTAGATTTAGAGGGGCAAGAAATGACGATAGATAAAGAGCTAATCGATGTTAAGATTGTGGCAAAAGAAGGTTTTACCGTGGCCATGGAAAACAATGTCTTCGTAATCCTGGATACAACAATTACTGACCAGCTTATGAAGGAAGGTTTAGCAAGGGAGTTTGTTTCAAAGGTACAACAGCTTCGTAAGCAAAAGGATTTCGAGGTAACGGATAGGATCAATATCTACTACCATAGTGACGAAACAGTTAAAAAGGCCTTGGAAGAACACGGATCCTATATAATGAAAGAAACCCTGGCACTAGAGATGATTGAAAAAAGCGAAGGGTTGGAAGAATATGATCTAAACGGCCATAAGACTGGTATAGACGTTGAGAGAGTGTAGGTGGATATTATGAGGGCTGTAGTAACGGTCATTGGCAAGGATATGGTTGGCATACTTGCAAGGGTTAGCACAACAATTGCAAACGCCAACGCCAATGTTGTAGAAGTAACTCAATCAGTTCTTCAGGAGTTCTTTGTTATGGTTATGCTCATAGATATTACAGAGCTCAATTGCGAACTGGCTGAACTCCGTCAACAGCTTGAACAAAATTTAGAAGACATGAAGATTCAAGTCATGCATGAGGATATATTTAAATCTATGCATAGGATTTAATAAAAAAGGGACGCAAGTCGTCCCTTTTTAAGGGGAAAAAACTTGCTGAATTTAGGTGACATTCTAGAAACCATAACGATGATACAAGAGGAAAATCTAGATATCCGTACTATTACAATGGGTATCTCGCTTCTAGATTGCTGCGATAGCAATATAGATATTTCCTGCGAAAAGCTTTATAAAAAAATATATAGATGTTCAAAGGATCTGGTTGAGACAGGCGATAAGATTGAGCAAAAATACGGCATTCCAATAATCAATAAGCGTATTTCTGTTACTCCAATTGCCATTCTATTAGGTTCATCCGGCGGGGATCCTGTTAAATATGCCAGGACTTTAGACCAGGTTGCCAAAGATGTGGGAGTTAACTTTATTGGCGGTTACTCGGCTCTGGTACACAAGGGCTTTTCTCCCGGGGATAAAGAACTGCTTGACTCAATTCCATATGCCCTATCGGAAACTGAATATGTATGCTCCTCTGTGAATATAGGGAGTACAAAGTCAGGCATCAATATGGATGCAGTTAGAATCATGGGAGGAGTTATAAAGAAGACCGCTGAGCTGACTAAGGATCGTCAATGTATTGGAGCGGCTAAGCTGGTTGTTTTTTGTAATGCTCCCGAAGACAACCCCTTTATGGCGGGAGCATTTCATGGACCTGGAGAACCGGACTGCGTTATCAATGTAGGGGTATCAGGTCCTGGTGTAGTGCGTTCCGCCTTAGCCAAGATGGATGGGGGCTGTGATCTAACAGAAGTAGCTGAAGTGATTAAAAAGACGGCTTTTAAAATAACCAGGATGGGGCAGCTGGTAGGATCGGAAGCTTCAAAGATGCTGGGTGTGCCCTTTGGAATCGTTGACCTATCCCTTGCTCCAACACCTGCTATTGGAGACTCAGTAGCTCACATATTAGAAGAAATAGGGTTAGAATCCTGTGGGGCCTGGGGAACCACTGCAGCCTTGGCTTTGCTCAATGATGCAGTTAAAAAGGGAGGAGTTATGGCCTCCTCAAGTGTGGGAGGGCTTTCAGGTGCCTTTATACCCGTTTCTGAAGATGCGGGGATGGTGAATGCTGTACGATCAGAAAACCTTACTATCGAGAAACTCGAAGCCATGACTGCCGTATGTTCAGTGGGGCTTGATATGATAATAATTCCTGGAGACACCCACGAAGATATCATAGCAGGAATGATTGCCGATGAAGCGGCAATAGGTATGATTAACTCCAAGACTACTGCGGTAAGGGTTATTCCCGCAATAGGTAAAAAAGCAGGGGAAGAGCTTGAATTTGGAGGACTCTTAGGCAGTGGCCCCGTAATGGAGATAAATAGGAGTTCTCCGTCTAAGATGATTAAGAGAGGCGGGCGAATACCTGCTCCTATACAGAGTTTGAAGAATTAAGAGGGGAACCGATTTGAAAGAAGATATTAAAAGTATGTCATTGGAAGAACTCGAAATATTTATAGAAAGCATAGGCGAGAAAAAATATCGGGCTAAGCAGGTTTTCAGCTGGCTGTATAAGGGTATATATAATTTTAACGATATGTCTGATCTATCTAAGGAGTTAAGAAATAAATTAGATCAAATAGCATATATTGAAAGATTAGACATATTGAAGATACAAGAATCGAAAAAGGACAGGACAAGAAAATACCTATTTGGCTTAAGGGATGGAAGTGCCATTGAAAGCGTATTTATGAAGTATAGGCATGGGAATACGGTTTGTATCTCATCACAGGCAGGCTGCAGGATGGGATGCGACTTTTGCGCATCAGCCATAGGGGGTTTGACCAAAAATCTGTCCCCTTCCGAGATGGTGGATCAGGTCATAGCAATAGAAAAGGACACCGGTGAGAAAGTGAACAACATTGTAGTTATGGGTACAGGAGAGCCCTTCGATAACTATGACAACCTATGCAAATTCATAGTGCTTATACACACCCAGGAAGGTATGAATATGAGTTTGAGAAATATCACCGTATCGACCTGTGGGCTAATACCTAAGATTAAAGAGTTTGGCACTGACTTTCCTCAGGTTAATCTTGCTATCTCACTGCATGCACCCAACGATGCAATACGCAGTAAATTAATGCCGATAAATAGAAAGTATCCCATGGATGAATTGTTGAGAGTGTGCCATGAGCATACTATGGTTACAGGAAGAAGAATAACTTTCGAATATGCATTGATTGAAGGGGTCAATGACAGTAGTGAGAATGCAAAAGAACTGGCCGACAAACTTTCAAATATCTTATGTCATGTAAATATTATACCGCTCAATCTCGTGAGTGAAAGGGACTATCGCGGCGGTGGGAGAAGAAGCGCACAAATTTTTTGCAATATTCTAACACAAAACGGCATCAATGCAACAATACGTAGAGAGCTAGGAAGTGACATTGATGCTGCATGTGGCCAACTTCGTCTAAAACAAAAGAATTAAGCAGTTTTTCTTCTCTTGCCCCTAATAAGTGCCTATTGTATAATCAAAGAAAAGAAAGAAAGGGGAGATTCCTTTGGTGAGGGTAATCGCCGGCCATAAAGGGTCCGGTAAAACAAAAAAGATGGTACAGATGGCCAACGAACACGTTGAAAATGCTCACGGCAGCATCGTTTTTATCAGCAAGAATCATAGACTTATTTATGACCTGAAATACAAGATCAGAGTAGTTTGCATGCAAGATTACGAAGGAATTACAAACATTGACGAATATATAGGATTTATATACGGAATAATTAGCTCTGATCATGATATTGAGGTCATTTTTATAGATGGGATTCTGCACTACAAAGATGTCCACATTCCCGATTTAAAAGAGTTCTTTGAAAGATTGAGAAATATATCTAAGCTGTATGAGGTTGACTTTGTTGTAAGCGTAAGCGCTGATCTTGACGAACTGGGCGATAGCTTAGCAGGATGTGAGATCCTAAATTAAATGGTTAAAAAAGACAGGTTGATTTTCTGGGACATCGATGGAACACTGTTACACTGTGGAAGCAATGGCAGAAAAGCGTTAAATAGAACTTTCTTAGAACTGTACGGAATAACCGACGCACTTGGAAAATCCCCTGTTGGTGCAAGTATGGATTCAATGCTTCTTGGAGGCATAATGAAAAACTTCGGGATTGACCCAAAGGATTTTCCGAAAATCACACAGCACTATAAAACTGTTTTAAAGGAAATATTAGAGCAAGATAACAACAAGAGAATCTTGCCAGGGGTAATCCCTATACTAGAAGCTATTGACAAACACCCTCAGGCAATTAACGCTTTACTTACAAGTAATTTAAGAGTAGGTGCAGAAGCTAAGCTTTCTTCTGTAGGTTTAGACAAGTATTTCCGAATAGGAGGATTTGGAGACGATATAGGTGAAAAGTGGGATGCTGCAATAAAATGCATAGAAATGGCGGAAGAGCAGTTTAACACTTTATTCCCAAAGGACCAAATTTATCTAATCGGCGACAGTTGTTACGACATTGTATGTGCAAAAAAAGTTGGAATGAAAAGCATAGCGGTAGCGACTGGATGGACTGATATCAGTACGTTACAAGAGTGTAAGCCCGATTACTTTTTCCCCGATTTGAGCGATACTGAGAAGATATTAGAAATAATAAACATATAGGTTGGAAGATTTTGAGGGGTTCTTTTTATACAAAAGACCCCTTATAATTTTTTTTGTCAAAATCTATTAGCTAGCCAATATTAATTGGCTGATTTGAAAGTCAGTTCTCTGACAGACAAATCTTCTAAGGAGGTATACTTGTCATGAAGAAGAGTATCAAATTCGTTGTTGTTCTATGTTTAATGGTTAGTCTGTTAATGCCAACTCAAGTTTTAGCAGCCCCTAAGGATGATGCCAGTATTTGCTTGAAGAATAAGGTTAGCATTGAACGCTTCATCTCACAGTTTAAGGACGGGAACTTGGGTTCATTAAAGTCGTTAAAGGGAAAATGTGATAAGCTTTTAAATATTGTTAAGAAATGCGAAAAACCAAGATCATGTGTAGTAGAAAAGCCAAAGGCACCAGCTGCTGAAAAACCAGCGCCCACACCTGTAAAACCAAAGGCACCGGCTGCTGAAAAACCAGCTCCTACCCCTGAGAAGCCTAAGGCTCCGGCTGCTGAAAAACCAGCGCCCGCTCCTGAAAAGCCAGCACCTGCTCCAGAGAAGCCAAATACTCAGGCTCCTCAAAAACCGGAATCTCCAGCTAAAGAAACAACAGTACCAGGAAACTACGAAGCAAAAGTAGTTGACTTGGTAAATAAAGAAAGGGCAGCTCAAGGTCTTGCACCATTAAAATACAATGCTGAACTTTCAAAGGTTGCAAGAATAAAGGCTGAAGATATGAGAGACAAGAACTACTTTTCACACACTTCACCTACCTATGGATCCCCATTTGATATGATGAAGAGCTTTGGTATTAAATACAGAGCTGCAGGTGAAAATATTGCTAAGGGATACAGAACACCAGAATCAGTTATGGATGGTTGGATGAATTCACCTGGACATAAGGCTAACATTATGAGTCCAAACTTCACTGAAGTAGGTGTAGGATATGTAACTGACAGCAAAGGAACCGGATACTGGGTGCAGATGTTTATCCGTCCATAAATAATATACATAAATGGTAATAATAGTACCCCAATCAATTTCTTGATTGGGGTATTAATGTATTGTATAATAACACAGTAAGATTATCATCATAAATAGTGTAAAATCTTGCTTGGGCAGTCTTACAGCTCGAGCTATTTATTGTCCTTGATAAGGGAAATTAGAATACGGGATTGGAGGGTATGAATGAGACGTATCTTAGTATTGGCATTAATAGCCTTGATAGCTATTGGAACTCTTTCTTGTGGTGATAATAATGTTGAAGTGCCGAATAATAGCGATCAAGAAGATCCTATAAAAAAGATTGTAATGGTTGCCTCTGAAGGAGGATTAGGAGATAAATCATTTAACGATGTAGCATATGAAGGAATATTGCAAGCTGCGTCTGATTACCAGATTCAAGTATCTGTAGAAGAACCTGAGACCGAGCATGATTACATAAATGCAGTAAAGAATGCGGCTGAAGAAGCTGATCTGGTTATAGCGGTAGGCTTTATACCGAAAAATACGCTGGAAGAAATAGCTTCACTATATCCTGAGACACTGTTTGCGGTATTAGATTCGGAGGTTGAGGTTTCTGACAATGTCATGAATCTGGCTTTTAAAGACCATGAAGGATCCTTCCTTGTAGGAATTATTGCAGCATTAACTACAGAGACAGATATAGTAGGGTTTATCGGAGGGAAACAGGATCCTACTATGGACAAGTTTGAATATGGCTTTCGTGCTGGGGTTAAAATAATTAATCCTAATGCACAAGTGTTAGTCGATTACACTGAATGCTATGATAGTCCTGCTATTGGTGAGACAATTGCAAAAGGGCTGATAGAAGAAGGGGCAGATGTATTGTTTCATGCGACAGGTGAATGCGGTATAGGTGTAATTGATGCTGCTGCTGAAATGAATGTATGGGCAATAGGAGTGGATCAGGATCAATCCTTTTTAAACTCTGAAGCAGTACTATGCTCTATGTTTAAACGTGTGGACAGCGGAGTATATTTTGCAATACAGAAGCTGATGGAAGGAAAGTTTAAGGGTGGAGTTTATGAATTCGGCCTTGAATTCGAAGCTGTCGGATTTGTAGATGGAGCCGGCAACCTAGCGGAAGAAGTAAAGAAACAGGCAGAGGCTTATGCTGAGGCTATAATAGCGGGGAAAATAATGGTGCCAAAGGATAGGGGCGGATTTGAAGGGTTTACAGTCCATAATGAAGACATCATATAGGAGATAAAATGGCTTTTTTACCTATTTCAAGAGAAGAAATGCGTAAAAAGGGATGGGATCAGGCAGATTTCGTTTTAATTACAGGTGAAGCCTATATTGATCATCCCTCCTTTGGGCATGCAATAATTAGCCGGGTACTGGAAAGCCATGGATACAGGGTAGCCATTTTAGCCCAGCCGGATTGGCGTAGTGTTAAAGATTTTAAACGCTTCGGAAAACCCAGACTGGGGTTTTTAATTAGCTCAGGCAATGTGGACTCGATGGTGAATAACTATTCTGTTTTTAAACGCAAAAGAAAGAAAGATAGTTATTCGCCGGGTGGTCAGGCAGGTAATCGTCCCGATCGGGCTGTAATCGTGTACTCCAATAGGGCAAGAGAGGCCTATAAGGATGTACCCATCATAATAGGGGGTATAGAAGCAAGCTTAAGGCGACTTGCCCACTATGATTACTGGGACGATAGGGTTAGACGCTCCATACTTATGGATTCCAGAGCTGATCTGCTGATCTATGGCATGGGAGAAAGGACTATTATCGAAGTAGCAGAAGCTTTGGAAAGTGGAATTTCGATAAAAGACATAAGCTGGATAAGGGGTACGGCTTATAGGGCAAAATTAGAGGAAGATTTATTAAAAGGGGTAGACTTTCAGCTCCTTCCCTCCTATCAAGAAGTAGTCAATTCGAAATATAAGTATGCGGAAAGCTTTAAAATCCAGTATAGGAATAATGACCACATCATAGGAAAGACTCTGATAGAGCCATATAATGATTATGCCGTCATAGTTAATCCCCCCTCTGAACCTCTGAATTCAATTGAATTAAATGATGTATATGAGTTGCCTTATGAAAGGACCTACCACCCAATTTATGAAAAACTGGGAGGGGTTCCGGCAATTGAAGAGGTTAAATTTAGCATAGCTGCAAACAGGGGTTGTTTTGGGGGATGTGCTTTTTGTGCCATAACCTATCATCAAGGACGTTCAGTTCAGGGACGCAGCAAAGAGTCGATAGTTAAAGAAGCAGAGCTATTGACTAAAAGAGAGGATTTTAAGGGATATATTCATGATATAGGGGGGCCTACCGCAAATTTCCGCAATGTTGCATGTAATAAGCAACTGGGATCGGGCATTTGTGTAAATAAAGACTGTTTGTTTCCCGAACCCTGTAAAAATTTGATAGTGGATCATGAGGAATATATTGATATATTAAGGACAGTACGAAAGCTGCCAGGTATTAAGAAGGTATTTATCAGATCGGGCATCAGATATGATTATGTGAGGCAAGATAAAAACAGCAATTTTTTAGAGGAAATATGCAAACACCATATTAGCGGGACCTTAAAGGTGGCGCCTGAACATGTTTCTGACAGAGTACTTAAAAGAATGAGGAAGCCGCCTATTAAAGTATTTGAAGAATTTGCTGAGCAATATAAAGGCATCAACGA
The DNA here is from genome assembly GCA_012735285.1 of Clostridiales bacterium. GTDB lineage: Bacteria > Bacillota > Clostridia > Peptostreptococcales > Anaerovoracaceae > JAAYHT01. The sequence continues at coordinate 11,183 of JAAYHT010000147.1, forward strand.
AAGAATCGGTAAAAAGCAATACTTGATTCCCTATTTAATATCCTCGCACCCAGGATCAACCTTGGAAGACGCTATTGAATTAGCACTATATCTTAAAAAGAATAGATTCGTACCTGATCAGGTACAGGATTTCTATCCTACTCCGGGGACCCTTTCAACATGTATGTATTATACTGGTTTAGATCCCTTAACTGGTGAGAAAGTATATGTAGCTAGAGATATTAAAGAAAAGAGCTTGCAGCGTGCACTTTTGCAGTTCAATAAGAAAGAAAACCGTAAACTTGTAAAGGAAGCTTTGACAATAGCAGGTAGAGAAGATCTAATAAATGTACTCAGGTAGTAATAATAGTTGTATAAGGAGAATCGATATGAGCTTAATAATGCAGCTTCCAAAGATAATGGAAGAGAGTAGAAAGGCCTATGAGCAAATTATTGATACTGTGGATCAACATGCCTTTGCTATTACAGAAATCATAGGGAAAGCGGATATAGGCTATAAACGATTTGATAATATCGTTGCCAGGGGAGACAATCTTCAATTCATGAAGTTTCTAATCGATCAAAAGGATTTAAAAGGTAAAATAAATCTCATATACATAGACCCTCCGTTTTTCTCCAAAAATAACTATCGGGCAGAAATTAAGCTAAAGTCAAATAGTATAAAGAAAATCCCTATGATTACACAGAAAGCATATTATGACGCCTGGGAAAAAGGGATGCAGGACTATTTAAAAATGCTTACCATACGATTGCTGTTGATGAAGGATCTGCTATCTGAAAATGGCTCTATTTGGATACATCTTGATTGGCATGCAGTACATTATGTAAAAATTATAATGGATGAGATATTTGGTGAGGAGAATTTCATTAACGAGATTATATGGCACTATAAGTCGGGAGGGGCAAGTAAGAGACGCTTTGCAAGGAAACATGACACTCTGCTTTTCTATTCAAAGTCCAAAGATTATTATTTCCTACCCCAAAAAGAAAAATCATATAATAGAGATTTTAAGCCATATAGATTCAAAGGAGTAAAAGAATACCGAGATGAGTTTGGCTGGTACACCATGGTCAACCGTAAAGATGTCTGGATGTTAGATATGGTGGGAAGGACTTCAGCCGAGCGTACAGGGTATGTTACACAAAAACCAGAATCACTTATTAGGCGAATCTTAGAAAGTTGTACTGTCGAAGGCGACATCTGTGCTGATTTTTTCGGCGGTTCAGGAACATTGGCTGCAACAGCTAATAAAATGGGTAGAAAATGGATTAGCTGCGATATCGGAAAGCTGGCTACACTTTTTACACATAAGAGGTTGGTTCAAGAGGGTGCAGACTATGTTTTCTACGAAGAACGGAACGGAGATAAGGATCAGGCTTCTGGGAAAATAGATGTAGATGTATCTTTGAATAAGTCTCATATTACGGATATGGATATACTTAGGGTAGAACTTAAAGGCTATAGGCCGGAATCTCTAGATGATATCCCGGTTGAACCTAAGTATCTGCCGGTTATTGAAAAGATTATTGAAGATGATCCGCTGCAATTTGTTGCATATTGGAGTGTAGACTATAACTACCAAGGCGATATAAATAGGCCTGATGCATGCTTTTGCAAGGATAACAAGGGTATTGAAACAGTTTATGAAACTATTGGTTTAGAATTCGGAGATGTGGGAATAAAAGTGGTTGATATATTCGGCAACAGTTCATTTACTGTTGTGAAAATAATGAAGTGAGGAAGTGCTAAAGTGCTTGCTAATGTATTTACCAAAGAAAATATTAAAAAATTTATATTGGATGCTGTATTTATCCTCATCGGTTGTGCAGCTGGGGCTTTTTCTATAATTGGAATACTTATACCTAACGGGCTTTCAATCGGAGGAATTGCAGGTATTTGTAGGTTGCTACAAGAGTTAACCGGGATTAATTACTCTATTTTATACTATACATTCTCATTTTTAATTTTGATTGCTTGTGCTCTTTTACTTGGATTAAGAGAAGCTAGAAAACTTGTAATGATGACAGTCCTATTTCCCGCAATTTTAATGTTATTTGAGCGGTTGAATATAACTTTGCTGCAGGAAAAGGACATTATTCTAGCCGCTATATATTGCGGTATTTTTAGTGGTGCCTGCAGTGGCCTTGTCTTTTCAAGAGGGTATTCGATCGGGGGCACTGATACGGTAGCTAAGATTATTAAAGTTAGATGGCTACCGCAGGTAGGGATCTCAAAGATTATACTTGTGATAGACGGATTAATTATTGTTGTATCCGGGCTCTATTTCGGAAGAAATATTGCCTTATATGCACTCATAACACAAATCATATTATCTAAGACGATCGATTACGTCATGTATGGCTTTGATGCCAAGATTGTTCAAGTTGAGATTATAACAAACCAACATGATGAAGTAGTCGAATATATTTTAAATGAAATAAGAAGAGGGGTTACAAACGTAGAAGTTGTAGGGGCCTATACCAAATACAAACGTGTAAAGATTATAACCCTTTGTTCTAGGCGTGAAAGCATGCTGATTAAACAGTTTGTCAGCAAAATTGATAAAGATGCTTTTGTAACTGTAACCAAGGTAGAATCAGTCTGGGGAACAGGTGTTGGATTCAGCCGGCTTACAGATGATGATATCATCTAGGATTTTACCGACCACTGCAAATCATATTGAATTGTGTTAAGTTCCTCGTTATATATCCCTTCTGTTATATAGAAGTTTTCGTTTATATAGAAATCTAATGCGTCCATGTTTTCAACATATACACTAACAGAAAGGGCCTTGTAGGTTTGCTGGCAGTAGTTTAGCAGCTGCTTGGCAATTACATTTTTACACTCTTTTTCTATAACATAAATACCTTCTATCTTGGAGTACTCGAGTATGCTGATAAAACCTAGCACTTTTCCGTCTTCTTCGTACAAAAAGATTTGGCTGCTATTGTCTAAATAGTTTTTTCTAACAGAATCATATAATCTATGCCAATATAGTTCATCTATAGAAGGGTGAGAACTTATGTTAGTTTTCAGCCATATAGACATCAGCAAAGCAATATCTTCACCGTTGCTTTTGCGTATTTTTGAATAGGACTCAACAGTTGCTTTTTTAAGAATCTTTCTAGGATCGATGAAACGATTAATTAAATATGCCACAATAATACCGAAGATTGTTTCACCGAGGCGCATAATACCATAAACAAGAGGTGGAGCATCCTTTTCCCCTACTAAGATTATTAGAA
>JAAYHT010000148.1 GCA_012735285.1 Clostridiales bacterium
GGCCGGCTGTGGTAAGAGACAGTAATTATCTATAATCTCAGAATCTCCACCCTGAGCTTCAATCAGCTCTTTAAACTTTCCAAGAGCTTTTCCACTTTCTAAAGCCTCTATTGCCATGTCCTTTCCTTCTTTGGGCGTAGAGGCCTTGCCCCCTGCAAATATCATGTATCCAGATAGTACCAAGGCTAACTCGGTTATATCATTAGAACCCTGGTTTTTCAGTGTATCTATTGCTTCAATTACTTCAAGGCTGTTTCCAACGGCCCTACCTAAAGGCTGATCCATGTTTGTTATCAAAGCTATGGTCTTTTTACCGTCATCCTTTCCAATGTCCACCATTACTTTAGCAAGTTTATAGGCATCATCAAAGTTTTTCATAAAGGCACCGCTGCCGCATTTAACATCTAAGACTATAGCATCACAGCCTAGGGCTAATTTTTTACTCATTATGCTAGAACTAATAAGACTGATATTTTCAACAGTTGCAGTTACATCTCTTAATGCATAGAGCTTTTTATCAGCTGTTGCTAATTCCTCTGTCTGGCTTATTATCGAAAGTCCAATTTTATTTACAATATCTATAAATTCATTTTTACTAAATGATGTCTTAAAACCAGGTATTGATTCCAATTTATCAATAGTGCCTCCCGTAAAGCCTAGACCCCTCCCTGACATCTTTGCAATAGGAACACCACAGGATGCAGCAATTGGAGCAACTATTAGGGTAGTCTTATCTCCTACACCACCGGTGCTATGCTTATCTACTGTTATACCTTTTATCGGTGAAAGATCTATAACTTCACCTGAATATTTCATTGCGTTAGTCAGATGATAGGTCTCTTCACGATTCATTTTTTGAAAATAAATGGCCATTAAAAGAGCTGATACCTGATAATCCGGGATATCACCCTTGGTATAGCCCTCTATAAAGAAATCTATTTCTTGTTTTGTTAATGCCTTACCCTCTCTTTTTTTAAGGATAATATCATACATATTCATGATTCTACCCTATTTCAAAACCTGATCTAAGAAACTGTCCCCAACGCTGGGTTTATCTAGATCTAAATAATCAGCTATCGTAGCAGCAATATCTGCAAATGTTTCTCTTGTTCCTAGGTCAATTCCTGCTTTTATCTTTTCACCATAAATTAACATCGGAACATATTCTCTGGTATGATCCCATCCCTTATGGGAGGGATCGTTGCCGTGATCTGCGCAAAGGATTAATATTTCGTCCTGTTTCATTACTTTGAATATTTCAGGTAATCTTGAATCAAATTCTTCTAAACTTTTTCCGTAGCCTAAAGGATCTCTTCTATGTCCATAAACTGAATCAAAATCAACTAGATTTGTAAATATTAATCCTTCAAAATCCTCATTCATAGCGATTATAGTCTTGTCAATGCCATCTCGGTTATTCTCAGTATGAACAGATTTGCTGATCCCGCTTCCGTTAAATATATCTTTTATTTTCCCAACGGCATAAACCAGCTTGCCTGATTCTTCGATTAGATTTAATACAGTTTTAGCCCTGGGTGAAACAGAATAATCCTTACGATCAGAGGTCCTTGTGTAAACACCGTCTTTCTCAACAAAGGGTCGTGCTATTACCCTTCCAACTAGATAGTCGCCAACCAGCATTTTCCTTGCAATCTCACAATATTCATACAGCTTCTCTAATGGCACTACCTCTATATTAGCCGCAATTTGAAATACGCTGTCTGCTGAAGTATAAATAATTGGCTTTCCTGTAGCTTTATGTTCAGGCCCCAACTCTTTTATTATCTCAGTACCTGATGCACGATAGTTTCCTAATGTTTCAATTCCTATAGCCTTCTCGTACTCTTTTATAAATTCATCGGGAAACCTTTCAAAGGTCTTAAAAGGTTCTTCCGTGTACAAACCAGCTATTTCCCAATGTCCTGTTATGGTGTCCTTTCCCTTTGAGAGTTCTGCCATGCGGGCATAAGATGCTATCGGCTCAATTACGCCTCCAATATCCACACCTTCTATATTCCCCAAACCCATTTTTATTAGGTTTGGTATCTTTAATTCTTTGTTTGCCTCGTATATACTTCTTAGGGTATTGCTACCTTCATCACCGTATTTGTGAGCATCCGGTAAAGCACCTATGCCCAAGCTATCAAGAACTATAAGGGTTACTCTCTTCATACTTCATCTCCTTTTGGAATTATCTTTAAAGGACAGCATCTTAGATAATCACAAGATACTAGTTTGTATTCTACCCCGTTTCTTATTCCCTGAATCCCTTTTCGATGGGACTCAGTTCCGTGGAGATGACCATAAACAACCAGTTCAACTCCATATTCTTCAAACAGCTCAGTGAATCCTGAATCTTCTTGTCTATCATTTGAAGGCGGGTAATGAATCGCACCTATAATCTTGCACATCCCATCCTTCCTAGCCAGTTCGAGTGATGTCCTAAGCCTTCCAAGCTCCCTTTTATAGATCTTCAAATCATGGGCTGTAAATTCAGTATCCCCTGGGCATATCCAGCCCCTACTGCCGCAAATAGCGTATTCACCTGCTGTGTAATATGAATTCTGCATAAAAAACATGTTTTCATCAAACTGGTTGAGCTTTGAAATAGAGGACCACCAAAGATCATGATTACCTTTAATAAGTACTTTTTTACCTGGCAAATTTTTAATCCAGCTAAGATCACAGCTAGCCTCTTCACGTTTCAAAGCCCAAGAAATATCACCTGCTATGATGACAACATCGTCTTCCTTTACTAGAGTTTTCCAATTTTGTTCGACCCTTTCCACATGATTAACCCATTCACCCCCGTAAATATCCATGGGTTTATCAGAGTTAAAGGAAAGATGTAAATCAGCAATAGCATATATATTCATAGTCTATTCCTCATTATCTTCATCTTCTAAGATGCCTAAAATATTCCGGCTTTTATCCTCAGGTAGTTCAGTAACACTTCTAAGCTTACTTTGAATTTTGCGCGTTCTTGTACCCACCAGCTTATCTAATTCGGCATTCGCTTGGTTGATCCTGCGCTGAGTTGCCTCCAGAACATCGCCAAACTTGTTAAACTCAGTTTTAACTGCTGCAAGTATCTCCCATACCTCACTGGAGTGCTTTTGTATAGCCAGCGTTTTGAATCCCATCTGCAGACTATTCAAAAGCGCTGCCATGGTTGTGGGTCCTGCAATATTGATCCTATATTCCCTTTGCAAAGGTTCCACTAATCCAATTCTTACAACTTCAGAATACAGTCCTTCAAAGGGAAGAAACATTATTCCGAAATCAGTAGTTTGAGGTGGTGAGATGTATTTATCTCGAATACTTTTAGCAAAGCTTTTTATTGTTCTTTCAAGCTGTTTTTTAGCTTCCTCTATTTCAACAGGATCTCCTGTTTCATAGGCATTAACCAGCCTACTATAGGTTTCTGCAGGGAACTTGGCATCGATGGGAAGATAGACAAACCCGTCATCATCTCCGGGAAGTTTAATTGCATACTCTACACGTTCGGAAGAACCTTTTTTTGTTGCAATATTTTCTTCGTACTGATCCGGGTTTAAGATCTCTTCAAGTATTGCACCAAGCTGAATCTCTCCTAAAATTCCTCTGGTCTTAACATTGGATAAAACTTTCTTGAGATCACCCACGCCAGATGCTAGATTCTGCATCTCTCCTAAACCTTTATATACCTGCTCTAACCTTTCGCTAACCAATTTAAAAGATTGGCTGATTCTATTCTCTAAGGTCTTTTGTAGCTTTTCATCGACCGTTTCTCGCATCTGCTCTAATTTTCTTTCATTATCTTTTTGTATTGCAGTTAATTTGTTTTCCATTAACTCTTCAATGTTTTTTAGCCTTTCGTTTACTGTCTTTTGTAGCGATTCGCTATTCTTTGCAAGCATATTATTAAGCTCAGTTAATCTTTTATCTTGAAGATCAGCCGACTGCTTTTGAGATCCTGAAAGGATTTCGGCTAAGCTCTTAAAACTTGATTGTATGTAGCTTATTGTTTCTTTTCTTGATTCTGCTATTTCAGATCCTAAATCCTTTTCTAGCTTTTCAAACTGACCGATAATCTCTATATTTTTCTCTTTTGAAGATGTGTTCTTTTCTATACTTTGTAATTTCATGAAAAGAATTAAGAAAGCCACTGCTATCAGCAGAGCTAATATTACTAAAGTGGTAGCTTCCACCATTTACACCTCTACTTTCGTCATTAAGCAGTTAAAATAATCATAATATACTATAACAAACATTATAGCATTAAATTTCACTATTAAAAAGGAAATTTAAGGTCAGACCATGTTACAAAGATTGGATAAAGCGTTAATAAGGCCTGTAACAGGAATACCTATAATAATCTGCATTATGATTGGGGTATTCCTGTTTGTTGGGAGGTTTGTGGCTCAAACTGTTGTGGATTTTACTCAAAGTTATTTGTTTGGCGAGTTATACTATAACTTTATCATGAGCTACGCTACAACTTTTTTTGATTTGGATTCATTTTTAGGCTGTTTATTATTTGGTGAATACGGTCTTTTAACTATGATACCTATATATCTTTTTGGTCTGCTCCTTCCCTTAGTTTTCTCATTTTATTTTGTTATGACCCTTTTGCAGGATTCAGGAATATTCCATAGGATCTCCGTTCTAGCTGATAAAGTATTTCGAGCTATAGGTTTGTCAGGGGGAGCTATAGTACCAATAGTTTTAGGGTTTGGATGTGTGACAGCTGCTCTCATCTCAGTAGGAACATTAAAATCTAAAAGGGAGCAGCTAATAGCAAGCGTTTTACTTTGCTTTTCTTTTCCCTGCTCAGCCCAACTAACCATAGTATTAGCCATCTCTTCTTTTCTCGAGATCAAATACATACTGCTATATTTCTTCACAATCCTCACTATATTTTTACTCTCTGGCTTTATTTTAAATTTCCTTATTCCCGGAAAATCAAGTAAATACATACCTCGACTTCCAGCCCTTGTTATGCCAAGCATAACTAATGTGTTTAACAAGACAATTAGAGAGTCCAAGGATTTTATCATAGATGCCACCCCTAGTTTTATAATTGGCGGAGCCCTGATGGCTATATTGCATTACACAAACAGTTTTGTGAAGATTTACAAACTGTTTTCTCCTCTAACTTCAGGCTTGCTTAAGCTACCTGATCAGGCAACGGATCTTTTTTTGCTGTCCATAATTAAAAAAGATGTTGCTGCCGCAAGTCTCTATTCAATTGTCTCACAAAACATTATGACGGATTTTCAAATAACTATTGCCTTAATAGTAATGACTCTCTTTGTTCCATGTTTTGCTTCAGCTATGGTACTTTTTAAAGACAGGGGCCCCCTTGTTGCCATTATTATCTATATTGCGTGCTTTTTAGTTGGATTTACGACAGGAGGACTTATCAATATCATTTTTTCTTGAACTATAGGGAGTTTCATAATAGAATTAAAGAGATATATCTACATAGTAAAGGGGAAACAAATGAAGAATATATTTAAGATTATCTGCTTTATTTTTTTAATCACAGTTGTACTTCTTAGTAGTGGTTTGTTAGAAACAGCTAGTTATGGAGCTAATTATTCCTACCCTATATATTACGAAGGAAATAAATTAAGCGAAACAGGCTATTATGAAAAGAATACCCCCTACATACCTGTCTCAGTAGCGGAAAAATATGGGGACTTAAAAGGACTTTCGATTGATTATAAAAATAAGAGGATTAATATAGATTTATCAAAGCTAAACATTATGATGGCCGATGATGTTACCACTAATTTTGCTAAGAGCCATGCCGGTATTGCATATACACCTCTAAAAGAGATTGAAGGTAAGCTTTATGCTCCTTTAAACATTTTAGAACAGTTCTTAAAACTGAGCTATACAGTTAACTCGTCAAGCATTAAGCTGTATAGCTATAAAGGAACTGAACAGATTGCTAGAATTAATTCTGATGAGGTCAGAATAGCCCGTACCCTTCAATCAAATAACAGACAAGCCCATTTCCCGACTACAAAAGGAGAAATGGTCTTCATTGAAAGTGAGACAAGAAACTATTATAGAGTTAAATCCCAAGACGGTGTAACAGGATACGTAATGAAGTCAGACATTACTATTTATGACATAGATCTATCAAAGGTTGACTTCTATGCACCTAAGAAAGAAAAATATGTTCAGGGAAATGAGAAAATAAATCTTGTGTGGCAATATGTCGGCACTGTAACACCGGAAGCTCCTTCAAAGAAAGATGGTATAGATATATTGTCTCCGACATGGTTTGATCTAATAGTAAATGGAGACGGTTCTGTTGAAAACAACGGAGATAAGGGCTTCACCGATATGGCTCATGACAGGGGCTATATGGTATGGGCCACAATTACCAATAATATGGGTAAGACCGGTTCAACAGCTTTCACAAGTAAGGTATTTAAGAACAGCGCCCTTCTCAACAGGTCGGTTGCCCAATTTTTATTCTACTCCTGTCTATATGATGTGGATGGGATTTGTATTGATTATGAACAAGTTTTAGACGAAGATGCTAACGGGCTAACTTCATTTACAGCTTTGTTAAGGAATTTTACAGAAAGACAGGGGCTGAATCTTTCAATATGTACATTAGTTCCAAAGCCATGGACGATTGAGTATGACAGAAAAGCCTTAGCTAAATATGTTGATTACATAGCAGTAATGACCTATGACGAGCATTATTCAGGAAGTCCCGTAGCAGGTTCCATTGCTTCCCTTCCCTGGGTTGAAGAAGCCGTACAAGCCACATTAAATGAAGTTCCATCAAATCAAGTTTTGTTGGGTATACCAATGTATACCCGAGTTTGGGTAGTCGATAGCAACGGCAAGGTTGTACGCAATCCTTCAGCGACTATGCCTTACGTTCAGAACTTTATTAAAGAAAATAATTTTACACCGATATGGCTCGAGAAAGAAAAGCAATACTTTATTTCCTATCCTAACGGCCCCTATACGGATAAAATCTGGATCGAGGATTCCCGATCAGTTGCCAATCGCCTCAAGCTAGTTCAAGACTATAATTTAGCAGGTTCAGCCTGTTGGCAGTTCTCTCAGGCTAGTGAAGACATATGGCAGGTGTTTAACGGCATGCTTAAACAAGGAAAAACATTAAAAGATTATGAATAATCAACTATTTTAATATGACAACCGTTACACCCGGATTACCTGAGACACGTACTTCAAAATCACGCAGTTGCTTACAATAATCAAGCATAATTCTTTTGTTGTAGGACCACTCCTCTCCGCCACAGAATCTTCTTACGATTCCGGAGAGGCTTTTTTCTTTTAACTTTGATCTGACAGCGTTCTTGATCTTTCCACCGCTTCCTGTTGAACCATAACCATGAATTAGAATAATTGCACGGTATCCTAGCCGTTTATATGTACCAAGCTGACTTATCATTTCCCTTATTGCCATATCTACAGTAGGAAAACCACGTTCTAGGTTAACTTCTTTCACTTTAACTAATCCCATATTGCTTTACCTTTCGCTATTTTCTACATTGTAACACAACTGTTGCCCAATGAATATAATGTCTCTGAAAACAATTACTTATTTGACCGGTAAAGGAGGTAAATACATGAGTTGTTTCGGCGACAAAACATCGGCGGACCTCTTTCAAAATTGCTGCAATGCAAATAGACTATGTGAATTTAATGGTAAATTAGATAACATAGTATCGGAGCCCATCTTTGTACAGAAAGTGTTCGACGCTGTTTTATTCAATCTGCAAGCATTGAAAACCGTAACTAACCAATCATTCACTCCCTCAATTCCAAGAGGACATAGATTAAAAAGAGTGATAGATATAAGGTGTAGAAGGTTTTTCAATCCTGAAAATGTGGATGATCCCTCTAACCTAAGATTAAACATAGACACGACAATATCCGGTGCGTCGTTCATTCAAAATTGCAAAGGAGAAGAAATTACTGTAGTTGGCCCAGATGGTACTTATTCCGAAAGAGTCATCTATGCAAATACTGAAGAATGTGATGCGAGAAACAGGGGGACACCTATTTTCGGAACACAGAATATAGCCGTCACCGGAGATGTTCAGGTGTTCTTAGATTTACTATTATGCGATAGGTACGACCACGAAGTCATATTCACAGTATGTGCAAACGTAAATATCGCTCAAGAGTGTTCACCATTACACCTAACAAACTTCTTCGAATTGTGTATGCCATCAGCCCATAATAGTGCATTTTTGCCAAGGTTCGCAGAGTTCTGCAATCCACACTGCGAAACTAGACTGGCTACTAATAATATGGGAAGAGACTTAACATTATGTCCTGATGGTACAATTAAAGCTAATTTGGTGATCGCTTTATGTATCACATGTGAAAAGAAAATAGTAGTTCCCGTTCAGCTTTGCGTATTATCTACAGGATATGTACAGATTGCTCCGCAAGTATCAGCTATTTGCACCAGCTTCCCGCAACTCTTCCCTGACCAGATCGATGTTAGTAGAGAAGAAGAGAGATGCGAGCGAGATGATCGTCGACCGCCACATCACCCTCCCCATAGCCCCTCAAGACATGAGCAAAGGCGGTAGATAGTATCATTCGTGAGAGAATGGCCGTTTTACACGGCCATTCTCAATTGAATTAGTAATTTTCTTTTCTAACTTCAAAGTATGTTTGACTGTATTTGCAAACAGGGCACACTTGTGGTGCCTTTTTATCAGTTGTAAGATGTCCGCAGATACGGCATTCCCACATGGTTTCTACATCTTTTTCAAATACTTTCTTATTCTCTACATTGCTTAGCAGTGTACGATAGCGCTCTTCATGTGCTTTTTCAATAGCAGCAACTTTACGGAACTTTTCAGCTAATTCCTTAAATCCTTCTTCTTCAGCATCCTTAGCGAAGCGATCATACATATCTGTCCACTCATAGTTTTCACCTTCTGCCGCCGCTAAAAGGTTTTGAGCAGTGTCGCCTAATCCCCCTAGTTCTTCAAACCATAGGCGAGCATGTTCCTGTTCATTTCTTGCAGTCTTTAAAAAGAGCTCAGAAATCTGGTCGTAACCTTCTCTTAGGGCAATATGTGCAAAATATGTGTATTTATTCCTTGCCTGACTCTCTCCTGCAAACGCTTCCATTAGATTCTTCTCAGTTTTTGTGCCTGCATATTTGTTTACAGCTTCTTTCTTTTCTTCAATTAATTCAAAAGCTGAAGCTGGCTGTTTGCATACGGGACATTTGAAATCCTCTGTTAATTCACCCTCGTGGATATAACCACAAACTGTACAACGATACTTTTTCATACTCTTATCCTCCTTCTCACTTTTTTCTCTTTCTAATGTATTTAATAACTTTTTAACTATATCGGCGGGAA
>JAAYHT010000149.1 GCA_012735285.1 Clostridiales bacterium
GTCAGTGGCCGCGAGATGACACAGAAGGAAGTTGCTGATGAAATGGGCATTTCCCAGTCATATATTTCCAGGCTGGAGAAAAAGATAATTATTAGACTGCAAAAAGAAATTCGTAAGTTAGGTTAAGCAAGACAGTTTTCGACAGTATGAAAAAGGGCTTCGCTGTACATAAATAATAATGATGCAAATGATTTGCTTTAAGGGGGGCTAGGCGGGAAGCGGGGACCTTTGAAATGGCAACAAAAGTAGAAATCTGTGGCGTAAACACATCCAAATTACCCGTGTATAAAGACGCTGAAATGAAACAAATGATAGAAAAGATTAAGGGGGGAGATAAAGAGACAAGGGATGAATTTATTAGAGGTAATTTAAGGCTGGTACTCTCAGTTATACAGCGCTTTAGCAATAGGGGGGAAAATCCCGACGATCTATTCCAGGTAGGCTGCATAGGATTAATAAAGGCTCTTGACAACTTTGATACTTCACACAATGTTAAGTTCAGCACCTATGCGGTTCCCATGATTATAGGTGAGATAAGGCGTTATCTAAGGGACAATAACCCCATAAGAGTCAGCCGTTCTTTAAGGGATACTGCATATAAAGCTTTGCAAGCTAAAGAACGGCTAACCAGAGCAAAACAACGCGAACCAACTATAACTGAGATATCAAAGGATTTAGAAATGCCTAGAGAAGATGTAGTATTAGCTTTGGACTCCATTCAGGAACCGATTTCTCTCTTTGAACCAGTATTTCATGATGATGGCGATGCAATATATGTGATGGACCAGGTAAAGGATACTAAAAATACCGATGATCGCTGGATGGAGAATATATCTTTAACAGAGGCTATGAAAAAGCTGCCTGATAGAGAAAAGCATATTTTAACTATGAGATTTTTTGAAGGGCGCACACAAATGGAAGTGGCTGAGGAAATTGGCATCAGTCAATCACAGGTAAGTCGTCTGGAGAAGAATGCTTTGAAATATATAAAAAAATATCTATAACTCTAAGAAAACGCCCAGCAAATTATTTTCTGGGTGTTTTTTGTTTGAAAATAAGTTAACATGGTATAAATATATAAATTTAGTATCCTTTAATTTCTTGTAATTTTTATAACGAAAGGAGTCAAATATGTGCGGTAAACCAAAATTTTTCATCTGTCAACACTGCGGAAACATTATTCAGATGATCTATGAATCAGGAGTAAAAGTTGTATGTTGTGGAGAACCTATGATTGAGCTGGTAGCTAACACAGAAGACGCAGCCTATGAAAAACATGTTCCTGTGATTGAAGTTGACGGCGATATAGTTACTGTAAAAGTAGGCAGCGTTGCCCATCCGATGGTAGATGAACACTACATAATGTGGATTTATCTCGAAACTAATGAGGGTGGCCACAGAAAATGCTTACAGCCAGGCGATGAACCAGTATTATCATTTAAACTGGGAGAAGGCGAAAAGGCAATTGCAGCATATGAGTATTGCAATTTACATGGATTGTGGAAAGCTGATGTATAAAAATAAGGAAGGCATAATACTATGAAAAGATTTGTATGTGAACCGTGTGGATATGTTTACGATCCGAAAGTAGGAGATCCCGTTTACGGCATAGAAGCTGGGACCCCATTTGAGGAACTACCTGAGGATTGGAC
>JAAYHT010000150.1 GCA_012735285.1 Clostridiales bacterium
ATATGGTGGAACATTTAATCTTTATGACGTTTCACTCAGAAAACTCGGAATCGAATTTACATTTATCAATCCCGATGCCAGCCTTGAAGAAATAAAAGCATGTGCCAAGAGCAACACCAAAGCAATTTTTGCAGAGACATTATCAAATCCTAACCTAGTGGTTCTAGATTTTGAGAAATTTGCAAAAGCTGCAAAGGAGCTCGATATTCCTTTTATTGTTGATAATACATTAGCAACACCATATCTATGTAGGCCCATAGAACACGGGGCAAATATAGTTATACACTCCACTACCAAATATGCTGATGGGCATGCGACAAGCCTAGGAGGTATCATTGTCGATGGTGGTAACTTTAATTGGGATAATGGGAAATTTCCAGAACTAACAGAACCAGACGATAGCTATCACGGGCTTAGGTATGTAGAAACATTCGGGTCAGCTGCCTACATAGCAAAGGCAAGGGCACATCTATTGAGAGACTATGGCTGTGCACCCAGCCCCTTTAATGCTTACCTTACCAATCTAGGTTTAGAAACTCTTCACCTTAGAATGGAACGCCACAGCTATAACGCACTAAAACTTGCTGAGTTTCTTGAAAACCATCCTAGAGTCGAATGGGTAAAATATCCCGGATTAAAATCGAGCCCTTATTACGATCTGGCCCAGAAATACCTACCAAAGGGCCAAAGCGGTATTTTATCCTTTGGTATTAAAGGCGGAGCAGAAGCTGGTAAACAGCTAATTAAACATTTTAAGCTCGTTCACCTTGTTGTGCACTTAGGAGATATACGAACATGTATACTGCATCCTGCAAGCACTACCCATCGTCAACTTTCAGAAGCTCAACAGATAAAGTCTGGAATATTGCCAGAAATGATTAGAGTATCGATCGGAATAGAAGATATTGACGATATTATTGAAGACTTTGACAATGCTTTAAAAGCAGTGTAATATATTTATTGTTTTTAAATAACAAGCTAGGGGAGCTTATGGCTGAGAGTGCTGTGCCCTGCACAGCCAACCCTCATCACCTGATCCGGATAATACCGGCGTAGGGAAAGCTGTTCTAATAGATACTTAACCATGTATCTATGACTCCCCTCCTGTTTAGTTTTAAAGGAGGTTTTTTTATGCCAGCAGAGCTAATTCAAGGATTTTTTGAATCACCTATGGGACAAATTTCAACCGTTATAGTTATTGTGATTTTATTTGCCTTAATACTTTTTTCAAACAAGCAAAAGAAAACTGATACTAAAGCTTTGGCCATTTCGGCAATTTTTGTTGCCCTTTATATTGTACTAAACCAAATAACTATTTTTAGACTCCCTCAAGGGGGTTCAATTACAGCATTCAGCATGTTGACAATAACTTCATGCGCTTACCTATTAGGAACCCGTACAGCTATAATGGCAGGAATGTGCGCAGGACTTTTTGAACTAATATTCAATCCATATGTAATCCATCCGCTACAACTCCTATTAGATTATCCATTGGCAGTTGGTGCCTTGGGATTTGCAGGATTGCTTGCAAATAGGCGATTTGGTCTTCAATTAGGG
>JAAYHT010000151.1 GCA_012735285.1 Clostridiales bacterium
GAGAAAGAGTGTATAGAATATTTTAGCGAAATATATCCGGATAATCTAAATGATATAAAAAGTGTTCTTGAAAAAATAACAAAGGAGCAAGTAAGAAGTTTAATTTTAGATGATGGGATTAGGCCTGATAATAGAAAATTTGATGAAATAAGGCCAATTTGGTGTCAGGCCGGTTATTTACCAAGAACCCATGGTTCAGCCATATTTACAAGGGGACAGACACAAGTATTATCTGTAGTTACCTTGGCTCCATTGGGAGAAGCTCAAACAATCGATGGTTTAAGTGGCGACACTGAAAAGAGATATATGCACCATTATAACTTCCCGCCTTACAGCACAGGTGAAGCCAGACCCTTGCGTAGCCCAGGAAGGCGTGAGATAGGTCATGGAGCTCTTGCTGAAAGAGCACTATATCCCGTGCTTCCCTCAACAGAGGAATTTCCCTATGCAATTCGTGTAGTATCGGAAGTTCTATCATCAAACGGTAGCTCAAGCCAGGCATCAGTCTGCGGTAGTTCATTGGCCTTAATGGATGCAGGTGTTCCGATTAAAGCTCCTGTTACAGGAATAGCTATGGGTTTAGTCAAATCAGATGAAAAATTGGCTATACTGAGCGATATACAAGGTATGGAAGACTTTCTAGGTGATATGGACTTTAAAGTTGCAGGAACAGCAAAGGGTGTTACTGCTATTCAAATGGATATTAAAATACAAGGAATATCAAAAGAAATACTTCAAGCTGCATTAAAACAAGCACACGAAGGGCGTATGTTTATTATGGAAAAAATGAATGCAGTGATTGATAAGCCCAGACCGGAACTTTCACCTTATGCTCCTAGGATAATATCCATGACTATAGATCCTGACAAGATACGCTTAATAATTGGAAAAGGTGGCACCACAATTAATCGCATCATATCTGAGACAGGAGTAAAAATAGATATTGATGATCTAGGGTTAATTACCATTGCTTCGCCTGATATGGATAGTGCATTAAAGGCTCAAAAAGAAATAGAGCTCTTGTTAAGAGATGTTGAAGTAGGCGGGATCTATGAAGGTAAGGTAACTAGAGTAATGCCATTTGGTGCCTTCGTAGAAATATTACCGGGTAAAGAAGGACTGCTTCATATCTCAAAGATTTCAAAGGATAGAATAAACAAAGTAGAAGATGTCCTAAGTGTTGGAGACGATGTAACAGTTAAGGTAACAGATATAGATAATCAAAATAGGATTAATCTCTCTAGAAAAGAACTGTTATAAAAATATTTAGTATTTACACTACACCTTTCACATAGTTTAAGTGGGGGGTGTTTTTTTGTTTAAGAAAGTTATACTTGGTTTTGCTATATTTGCAAGCTCCTTATTTATCGTTTTTCAGATATTTACTTTTATACATACTATGTTTTCCATTGAAACTATAACCATTCCGGGAGAAGAGGATGTGGTAATAAGAACAGGTGACAATTCTGCTAACAAATTAACTATTACATGTAATGTTGATTGGGGAGAGGATGTACTACCTGATATGCTTGAAATATTTAAAGAAAAAGATGTAACGATAACATTTTTAGTAAGCGGCAGATGGGCCAAAAATAATCCTTATCTTTTGCGTAAGATCTATATTGCAGGTCATGAGATCCAAAGCCACGGCTATAGCCACAAGTTATGTTCTAAAATTTCTTCAGAGGAAGTGATAGAAGAGATAAAAAAAACCGAAGGGGTTATTTATAACTTGATTAACATCAAGACCACAGTTTTTGCACCTCCTTCTGGTGATTATGACTCAAAAACAGTTGACATATGTAGAAAAATAGGATACATAATTAGTTTATGGTCAATTGATACAATTGATTGGAGACCAGGTTCTAGTGCCCTTGTTATCTTAGAACGGGTTTTAAGCAAGGAATTAAATGGTGGGATTATTCTAATGCATCCAAAAGAGGAGACAGTGAAAGCACTACCAAGCCTTATTGATGCTATTAGAGAGAGAAATATTGATATAGTTCCACTTTTTCAATTGGTCGATTACGAAAGCTATTTACCAAAACTATGATTTCTTGACATAAGTATAATTAAGGTTATAATTATCCCATGAATACTGAGATAAAAGGAGAAAAAGGCAATCTATGATAATAAAAAAAACATTGGATAATGGCATACGTATAGTTATGGAGAAGATCCCGTCTGTCAAATCGGTTTCTGTAGGTATATGGGTTAAGGCGGGATCGGTAGACGAGAATAAGAAAATCGCAGGCATATCCCATCTGATTGAACACATGATGTTCAAGGGTACAGATACAAGGAGTGCTAAAAAAATAGCTGAAGATGTAGATAGAATCGGGGGTCAGATCAATGCTTTTACCGGGAAAGAGGCAACCTGCTATTATATTAAAACCTTGGAGAGCAATATTGATAAGGGCTGCGATATAATAACCGATATGTTCATAAACTCTAAGTTCGATGAAGAAGAGTTAGAAAGAGAAAAAAGTGTGATCTTTGAAGAGATAAAAATGATAGAAGATTCTCCTGAAGATGATGCACATGAGAATCTTCAAGAGATTTTATTCCGTGGAAGTGCATTGGAGAGTCCCATCATAGGAACTTACAGCTCTTTAGAATCAATTACAAGGGATACAATCTTAGAATATATTGATGAGGAATATACAGCAGACAGCATAGTAATATCTGTTGCAGGCAGTTTTGATGAAGACCTTATTTGCAATATTTTCAATGAAAGACTTGAGGGTATAAAGAATACAAAATCAAAAAAAATTTTACCAGTTAAAAATTATGTTCCTGATTATAAAGTCAAGAAAAAAGATGTAGAACAAAGCCATATATGTTTAGGAACTAAAAGTGTAGCCCATGAAGACGAACTATACTACCCCATGCTAATTTTAAACAGCATCATGGGTGGCAGCATGAGCTCAAGACTATTCCAAAATATAAGAGAACAAAAGGGCCTGGCATATACAGTATATTCTAGTATTCATTCCTACCAAACGGATGGAATGTACTACATTTATGCAGGTGTAAGTCATGACAAGGTTGATGAGGCTGTTGATGCTATTTGTATTGAACTAAAAGACCTTGCTAAAAAAGGAATTACCGAGGATGAACTATATATTGCTAAGGAACAGCTTAAAAGCAATTACGTATTCAGCCAAGAAAATGTCAATAACAGGATGTATTCATTAGGAAAAAATACACTATTACGATCCCGACTATTGACTCCTTCAGAGGTTATAGAGAAAATAAATAATGTTACTATGGATGACATCAAGAAAGCATCAGAAATAATCACGGATATAACAAAGTATTCAGGCGTAATTGTAAGCGATAGACAGTTTGATATAAAAGGAATGTTAAAGGGATTGTCATGAAGATAAAAATAATGTCTAAGAGCGGAAAAATACCTGCTTATGAGACTCGCGGCTCTGCAGGAATGGACATTCGTGCTCATTTAGAGGAACCTATTACACTATTACCAGGTGACCGCTTTTTAGTACCTACAGGACTCTATATTCAATTGCCTGTTGGATATGAGGCTCAGATTCGCGCTCGAAGTGGTTTGGCAATTAAATATGGTATCGGTTTAGTAAATGGGATTGGAACTATAGATAGCGATTATAGGGGTGAAATTAAGGTACCTTTAATAAACTGGGGAAAGGAAGCTTTTGTAATTAACGATGGAGACCGGATCGCTCAGATGGTAGTAGCGAAACATGAAATTGTTGAATGGGTTTTTACAGATAGTCTTGATGAAAGCGAGAGGGGAAATGGCGGCTTTGGACATACAGGCCGTCAATAACCTTGCAC
>JAAYHT010000018.1 GCA_012735285.1 Clostridiales bacterium
CCCTGGTGGTCCCTAACATAGTTATAGTGCTGAACTTATGGCTTCTTTAATGTTCTTATAACGAAGTCAGTTTGTAGAGTATTGCTTATTGCCCAACCCACTATGAACCTTGAGTACCAGTCAATTTTGGCGACCATATACTCAAAGCCATAAGGGGTCCCAACATACGTAATGTCAATGGCCCAGACTTGATCTTGACCGCTCATACCCCGCTTTTGAAGGCCCAATATCCAAAAGTTTTTCTAATCGTATGGGTTCATACTAGCTAAGTAATCCCTACGGTTTTTGCTACTCACTCAGTCTTCTCCACGAATGCAGCATGGTGATTGGATCGCCGCCCTTTTGCGAAGGAAAAGTAGCCACTTGCAATTCTACCGTTCAATCCTCCCAATTAATCTTTTCGACTGCCATGCGCAAAGCACTTTCACCAGGTACTACATATCCTCTGGTAGTATCCAAACTTTCATGTCTGGCCAGTTGAGCTACAACGGTTATATCTACTCCTTGATCCAATAGATTCTTACAGAATGAATGGCGCAGGGAGTGTATTGTAGTATCGTGCAGGTTTATCTGGTCGAAGTAATTTCTGAATTGATGCTGTATTCCCCGTTCTGTTAAGCGACTTCCTTTTGCTGATATAAATAGTGCATCTTCATCTGATTCTCTTACCTCAAGATAAGCCGCCAATGCTTTATGTAGATCTTTGTTTATTGGCAGAATAGCCATCTTTCCACCCTTTCCTTCGCGGATAGTTAGAGTTTTACGCCTTAAATCTATATCGACTAAGTCTAAAGCGGCTACTTCAAATACTCTTAGCCCTGCCTGCAGCATTGACTGGGCTATAGCATAATCTCTTGCCCTCTTTAGGGGGTTCTTGTTTTTTTCTATACAGTGGAGCAATCTGGCCTGTTCATGTCTGGTCAGCCATCTGGGTGATTTCTGGAGTGTGGAAATCTTTTTTGATTTTACTTTAGCTGTAGGATTTACTGTTATTATCTCTTCATCAACCAAATAATTAAAATAACTTTTTAAGCCACCCAGTTTTTTATTAATAGTCCGGGGTAGTTGTTTTTGACTGGTGGCAAGCCAGCTAATGTAATCCTTTATATCCAGTGAAGTAATAATTTCGGGGTGGAATTCCTGCCCCGTGGTCTCGGAATACCATTTCTGAAACTCCGTAACAGATTTTGAATATGCTTCTATTGTTTTGAGGTTTTTATGCTCGTTTTGCAAAAAATTAATATAGTCTAGCATACCCATTCCTTTCTCTATCGAATTCTAATTGGATTTTAATTACAGAAGGGAAATATGAGAGAATGTTTTCTAGGACATTAAAATCTTCTTGTCTGTGCTTTATTCTAGGACATTTTTATATGAATTCCAATAATTTTTAGTCTTAGAAGACATACTCTAGGACTTCTTTTTTGTCTCGGTAATAAAATGGTCGTATAACCCTATCTCATCAATGTCCGGTAACTGTTTGGCTATTGAATGAGCTACCTCGCGTTCATCTGGAGTAAGCCACCCATAAAAATTCTCAAAAGCTGCAAATATATATGAATCTGTATTGTTATGTATTATCTTATTTTTTCCCTGAATTATGTTATATGCGAGCTTCTTTAGATATTCCCAAGCTTCTTGCGGCATGTTTAGGGGATCTATTACTGACAACATTTTTACAGCCTAAGTCCACCTTTAATGAGGTTCTATTTAGCTTATATCAATAAAA
>JAAYHT010000152.1 GCA_012735285.1 Clostridiales bacterium
CCATATAGATGTCCCTTTTCGTCGTTTATCATCTTGAAATTATCGATATCTATGATAACCATCGCATGTCTATCGTTGTTGTATTTATTCAACATTCTTTAACCTGTAATTCTGTTGCCAGCTTATTAAACAGCCCGCTTCCGCTATCTATCTGAGTCTTTAGTTCGAGCATTTCAAGCTTTCTCTTCTGCTTGTCGATATCCATGATCCAACCGATAACTTTTACCACTTCTCCTGTCTTTTCATCACGGATAGGTCTTTCTTCAAAGCGGCACCAGATATAGTTATTGCCCTTCTCTCTCAGGCGGAACTCTCCTGCTATCTTCTCAGCATCTTTTGGAATATTTCTATGGAAATTTATAAATCTTTGCCCATCTTCATGATAAATATGTCCATCTTCTACTGCCTTTTCGGGGAAACCTTTAACTATAGGCTCATAATCAATTCTAGGATTGGGTCCGGTGGGAAATTTAATTATGTCTTTTACTAGATCCCATTCAAAGATAACATTGCGTGAAAGGGATGTGAGCATTCTAAATCTCATATCATTCATTCTGAGCTCTTCATTAGATCTTTGTAATTCTATCCTACTTTGCCTTTGGGCTATGATAATAAATAGGAGGATTAATAAGAAGGCAAGTGCAAGTCCAACAAATAATGACATTGCTATATTTTTTATTGTATTAAATTCTTGAGCAACATAACTATGTGGTACTTCACAAATTGTATACCAATCCTTAACTCCAAGGGGCTTATAGTAAGAGTAATGCTTCATGCCCTTATGTTCAAAGCAGAAAAAACCTTCTTCTCCCTTGTTTATATTTTCTATGATAGCTTCAGATTCACAAATATGGGAGTTTGCTAGATAATCAAAAAAATTATTATTAAATATAGATACCCTTCCCATGTCTGGACTTACAACTACTTCACCATTGCCTGCAATGATGTATGAATTTGTCATCCTGTCGAAGGCAGATAAGTCCATAGAACCGTTAAAATTTTCTAAGCTAGTATATGCACAGAGAGCGCCTTTTATCTCTTCATCAGCTATTATTGGAGTATATAGGATAATGGCCTTTTTATATGTTCTTCTGTCTATTATTAAATCTGATATCCCCTTCTCACTATTTAAAGCCCGCTCGAGATATTCGCTGCTGTCAAATGTAAGGGGTTTGCCGTCGGCAGTAATATCGTTGCCCTCTTTGTCGATAGCGAATACCGAGAAATAGTTAGACAAAAACTGAACATCCATCATATAGTCCCTAAGAATTTTTGATTTAGCCATATCCTCTTGCTTGGATGCACAGAAGGCTAAAACTTCCAAGGTTGATAACTCACCTTCTATCTTTAGCCTGTAAATATTGGATATATAGTTAGTGGAGTTTGAAAGCGTTGCTATAATATCATCATTAATATGACTATCTAAGTTTTGGGTAAAATAGAAAATAGATAGCATTATTACAATAACAGCTACGATAAGCAGTAGGAATTTTAACTGACGGCGGAAGGTTGAAACCATAGTAAAGCTCCGACAAAATTTTAACGAACATTCTGTACTGACTAAATATTAGCACAAATTTTGGAAATATACAACGTTTGTTGCTGGACTATGTCGAGTTATTTATGCTTTATATCAACTACCCCTTTTGATAAGGTCTCGAACCTATAGCCCCTATCTTTTAGCTCATCGATAACCTTCGGCAGAGCCTCAACAGTGGATTCCTTTGTATGACTGTCATGAAAAAGAATGACTAGGTCCCCTTTAATGTCATTGCTTTTGTTTATAACATTCTCATATATTTCTTCCGCCGTTAGACTTTTAATCCCGTCTTTTGAATCTACATTCCAATCGAAATAGTCATATCCCCTTTCCCTTACCTTTTCAGTCAGTTTTTTCATAATGCTGGAGCTTGCATATTTTGAACTTATGCTTGAGCCTCCAGGAAAACGCATAATATCAATCTCTATACCTTCATTAAGTAGCAAATCTTCTAGTCTTGTAAAATCCTCCATGAAATTGTCTACGGATTTATATATATAGCTATAGTTATGTGAAAAGGTGTGATTCCCGATGGCATGCCCCTCTTCACTTATTCGGCTATATATCCCCGGATCCCCTGAAGAATTGTTTCCTACTACAAAGAAAGTAGCTTTAACATCCTTTTCTTTTAGAATATCTATCACCTTAGGTGTATTTTTGCTTGGACCGTCATCAAAGGTTATATAGGCAACAGCTTGTTCTTTTTGATCTTTCTTTTTTTGCTGGGCACTTTTTTCAGACTTCAGCCTGTTATATTTCCCCTTCCAGACCTCAAGCTCATTTTCAAGCTCTTTGATTTTCTCTTCATAGTCATTAACTATAAGCTCAAGTTCCCTTATCCTGTTTTCAAGATTGCCCACCGTTTCATCCAGTTCCTTATTCCTCGTAATCTCCTGCTCCAGCTTTTCCTCTGCATAAATAAGTGCCTTTTCCCCCTGAAGTTTATAGCCCAGGAATATAACTAGGACTAAGATGATAAATACTATTAGTATTGAATTAATCAGCTTCTTATTCATGCTTGTATCCCCCTTCTGGCTATATTCTACAGCCAAATCCAATGCTATAATTTAAGAACTTATTAACATTGGTTACAAAACAGTTAAACTTTTAATATCGATTTATTTATCCTTATGTACTGTGATACAATTTGATACAAAGATATGAGGAACGAACGGTATGGATAAGATAAAAGTTTTGGTAGTAGAAGATGAAACTTCTATACGCAAGTTCATAGCTGTAAACCTAAACCGCAGCAATTTTGAGGTTCTGGAAGCAGAAGATGGAGAAACTGCTCTAAGCTTGGCTAAATCTTTAAATCCCGAAGTTATTGTCTTAGATGTAATGCTTCCAGGAATCGACGGTTTTGAAGTTTGCATGAAGCTGAGGAAGCAAAACCCCCAGATAATCATCATCATGCTCACAGCTAGGGGTGAAGACATGGATAAAATCATGGGGCTGGAGCTGGGTGCTGATGATTATATGGTGAAGCCCTTTAATCCTTTAGAGCTTGTTGCCAGGATCCGGGCTA